>JAJRPL010000163.1 GCA_024280815.1 Bacteroidota bacterium | reverse complement strand
TTCTTTTTTAGGATCTGAATCTATAATTAAAGGTCTGTCTTTATAAGAACTAGTTGAAAATCGACCAGAAACGGTTGTTTTACCGTCTAAAGAATTTACGCTAACTCTTACAACTTCTCCGTTAAAATAAATTGAATCAAAGCTAATATTGTTTGAGACAGTTTCAGTTAATTCAAGGCTAACTAACGTTCCGTTTGAACCAGGTTTGCCACCAATCCATTTTTGATGTTTAGCACTAGCCACTGTAAAAGGTGGTTTTTTATCGAATTGACTGCTGGCACATTGTGTAAAGACAAGTATTATCATTAAGCTTAAAGTTATTGATGTAAAAGTTTTCATGTGTTTATATTTAATATAAATAATATATAGCAATTAGAATGCCAATTTAATATGCCCGCTTATTATTCCCTTCATAAAAGTTAATAAACGCTCTATTGACCACTTTTGTACCGCCAATAGTTGGGTAGTTTCCTGTAAAATACCAGTCGCCAGCATTTTTAGGACAAGCTTTATGCAAATTTTCAATTGATTGAAAAATAACCTCAATATCAGCATTGATAGCTTCTGTTTTTAGCATTTGTGCTATTTTAGCTGAGATTTGTTCGGCTGTAAACGGTTTATACATGGCTTGAACGTAGTTTTCTAACAACACCTCTTCTACATTTTCTTGTTGTTTACACTTTTTATAAATGGTTTCAATAATATGATATTGATCTGTTTCTTTAAGTAGTTCTAAGGCTGCTCTAAAAGCAATAAATTCTTCCAATTTTGCCATATCAATACCGTAACAATCAGGATATCGTATTTGCGGAGCTGAAGAAACAACTACTATTTTTTTAGGTCCTAATCGGTCTAAAATTTTAATAATACTTTTCTTTAAGGTTGTTCCTCGCACAATACTATCGTCAATAACCACTAAATTATCAGTAGATTTTACAACACCATAAGTAACATCATAAATATGTGCAACCAAATCGTCTCTACTGGTATCATCTGCAATAAAGGTTCTTAATTTAGCATCTTTAATTGCAATTTTTTCTATACGGGGTCTCTCAGAAAGAATTTCAGTTACTTCTTTTGTAGACAAATTACGTTGTCCTTTTAATAAACGCTCGGTTTTATGTTGATTTAAATAATCTTCAGCAGCTTCAGAAATTCCATAAAAAGAGGTTTCAGCTGTATTAGGTATATATGTAAAAACGGTATTTTTAATATCCCTTTCAATAGATTTTAATACTGTTGGGAAAATGAGTTTTCCTAAGTTTTTACGTTCATTGTAAATTTCAGCATCAGAACCTCTAGAAAAATAAATACGTTCAAAAGAACAAGCTTTATCAGGCAATTGCTCCATGATTTGTTCAATGACAGTAGTTCCATCTTTTTTAATGATTAAGGCATGAGCCCTTTCCAACTCTTTAACATCTTCAAATTTGACATTAAAAGTGGTTTGTATCACGGGTCTTTCAGAGGCAACCACCACTACTTCATCATCTTGATAATAATAAGCTGGCCTTATACCTGACGGATCTCTCAATACAAATGCATCACCATGGCCAATTAATCCTGCCATAGCATAACCACCATCCCAATTTCTAGATGCACGGTGTAAAATACGTTTAATATTTAATTCTTTTTCAATTACAGAAGAAGCTCCTTTTTTATCAATTCCCCTTTCTTTACATTGTTGATAGATGTCTAACACTTCATCATCTAAAAAATGTCCAATTTTTTCCATAATGGTAACGGTGTCGGTATTTTCTTTAGGATGCTGTCCTAGTTCTATCAGCTCTTCTAAAAGTTCGTTAGAATTAGTCATATTAAAGTTACCTGCAACAATTAGGTTTTTATGTCGCCAGTTATTTTGACGTAAAAAAGGATGCACACTTTCTATACTATTTTTACCAAAAGTACCATAACGTACATGTCCTAAAAAAATATTACCTACATAAGGCATATTGTTTAATTGCCAATTTACATTTGTTTTTTTAGTTGGATTTTTTTCAAGAATATCATTCAATCTACCATTAATTTGAGCAAAAATATCTTGAATAGGTGCTTGTTCATTTGAGCGAACTCGGCTTATATATCGAGTACCAGGTTTTACATCAAATTTTATGCTGGCAAACCCCGCTCCGTCTTGTCCTCGGTTGTGTTGCTTCTCCATCAACAGGTACATTTTATTGATTCCGTAGAAAGAAGTTCCGTATTTTTTTTGATAAAACTCTAGTGGTTTTAAGAGTCTTACTAAGGCAATTCCGCATTCATGTTTAATGGCGTCACTCATAATTTTTGGTAAAAAAAAACCCGCAACAAAATTGCGGGAGGTTATATTATTATTCTAGTTCAATTTCAAATTGAGTCAATTCTTTAAATTGATGCAAGCGTTGTAAAACTTCATCTTTAGTTAAGTTTTGCATTCTTTCTGTTCCGAATTTCTCTACACAAAACGAGGCTAAGTTTGATCCGTAAATTACGGCATTTTTCATATTATTAAATGAAATATCTTCTGTTTTGGCAATATACCCTGCAAAACCACCTGCAAAAGTATCACCTGCACCCGTAGGATCAAATACAGATGCCAAAGGTAAGGCTGGTGCATAAAACATTTTCCCTTCATTTACCAGTAAAGCACCATGTTCACCTTTTTTAATTACTACATATTTCGGACCCATTTCATGAATCTTTTTTGCTGCATTTACCAACGAATATTCTCCGCTTAATTGTCTTGCTTCTTCGTCATTAATGGTAATAACATCAATTTTTTTGATGACTTTCTTTAAATCGTCTAATGCAACATCCATCCAAAAATTCATGGTATCTAAAATAATCATTTTTGGTTTTACAGTCATTTGATCAATCACACTGTTTTGAACCGCAGGATGCAAGTTACCCAACATTACTATTTCAGCATCCTTAAATGAATCTGGAACAATAGGATTGAAGTCTTCCAATGTATTTAATTCTGTTATTAAGGTGTCTCTGGTGTTCATATCATTATGATATTTACCAGACCAAAAGAATGTTTTACCTCCTTTTACAATTTCTACACCCGAAGTGTCAATATTTTTATTGTGAAGTATTTGGAGATACTCTTCAGGAAAATCTTCACCAACAATAGATACAATACCAGATTTCACATCAAAATGTGAAGCTGATAAGCCAATATAAGTCGCTGCACCACCTAATATTTTATCGGTTTTACCGAAAGGTGTTTCTATTTTATCAAATGCTAATGTACCAACAATTAAAAGTTTACTCAAAGCTCATTCTAACCTCCCAAAAGGAAGGAATTTTTTTGATTAGTATTAGTTTTTTACCGTAATTTTGTGCTTTTATTTGAAACCAGTCAATTACTGGAGCAAAAATAAGTTTTATATATGACTATCAAAGAAATACAAGAAGAAATTATTGACGAGTTTTCAATGTTTGAAGATTGGATGGAACGCTATGAATATATTATTGAATTGGGTAAATCTATTCCTTTAATTGATGAAAAATATCAAACAGATGACAATATTATTAAAGGATGTCAGTCGAAAGTTTGGTTACATGCCGAAGAAAACAATGGCAAAATTGAATTTACAGCCAATAGTGATGCAATTTTAACCAAAGGGATTATTGCTTTGTTATTGCGTGTATTCTCTGAGCAAACTCCAGTAGAAATTTTAAATGCAGACACTATATTTATTGATGAAATTGGCTTGAAAGAACACCTTTCTTTGACTAGAGCCAACGGATTGGTTTCTATGATTAAGCAATTAAAAATGTATGCATTGGCATATAAAACGAAACTAGGCTAATAATTGTATCTTTGAGCTTATTTAGTTCTAATAATTTAAAATCATGACAGAAGAAAAAACACAAGATATAGGCGATAAAATAATTGAGGTAATAAAAACAATTTATGACCCTGAAATTCCTGTTGACATCTATGAATTAGGTTTAATATATGATGTTTTTGTAAATGAAAATAAAGAAGCAAAAATATTAATGACGTTAACCTCACCAAATTGCCCAGTTGCAGAAACACTA
>JAJRPL010000162.1 GCA_024280815.1 Bacteroidota bacterium | reverse complement strand
TTGTAAATAATTACATTTTCATACATAGACAACGGTGCAGGGTCTAAAGCACTCTCTGCTCTACCCGATTTACCTACTACGGTTTGAATTTCTGGAATGGTAGAAACCGCAATGTCTAATTGTTGTAAAACACGTTTATTTTCTTCAATACCTGCATGTGGTAATGAGGTTGGCATCAACAAAAAGGAACCTTCATTTAATGATGGCATAAATTCTTTACCTGTAGTACTCCAGATATTAAATCCTAATACAACAATTAACGTTGGAATACTTAAAAACAATAATTTATTGTTCAATGCCCATGTCAACATACGTACATAATACTTTTGAAATAGGGTAAATGCCCCCAATAAACCAAGAGTAATAATAGCTACAAAAATAAAATTAGTAATCAATAAATAATCAACACCTAAAGGTCTCCAATAGACCGTTAAAAGTAATAGGATGGCTAATACTGATAAGAGTACATTTACTATATTTGAATGCTTATCCGATAAAACACCTCTATCTTTTAATACATTTGCAATGGCAAAACCTACGAGAACCAATCCGATATAATAGCCATTAAACACGGCAAAAAATCCTAGTAAAGCTAAAGTAATATTGAGTATAAGTCCAAATTTTTTCTTAGGCGATTTCCAACCAAATAACCAAGCTGCAAAGGGTGGAATTAAAAATAAAGCTACAATAACCGATGCGGTTAATGCCATTGTTTTGGTGGCTGCTAAGGGTCTAAAAAGTTTACCTTCTGAGCCTATCATGGTAAATACAGGCACAAAACTTACAATGGTAGTGGCAACAGCTGTTAAAATGGCTCCAGAAACTTCTTCGGTGGCTTTGTAAACGATTTGATTGATACTCATCCCAGCCTTCCCTGAGGATAAAGGTTTTGCATTCACTGTTTGAGATTCCTCGTCGCTCCCTTGTCGCTCTGTCGGAATGACATTATCCTCTTGTTTGGCTTCATCAATATGTCTTATGATATTTTCGGTAAGGATAACACCCACATCGACCATAGTACCAATAGCAATCGCAATACCAGACAAGGCTACAATATTAGCATCTACACCAAAGAGTTTCATACCAATAAACACCATCAATACGGCAACGGGTAATAAACTTGAAATCAATACCGACACACGTAGGTTAAACACCATCATTAAGATGACCAAAATGGTAACTAAAATTTCTAAGGTTAAAGCCTCATCAAGTGTATCAAGTGTTTCTTCAATCAATTCTGTTCTGTCGTAAAACGGAACAATAGTGAGTTGAGAAGTACGTCCATCTTTTAATACTTTATTGGGTAAACCTGTACTAATTTCTTGAATTTGTTTTTTTACATTGGTTATTACTTCCATTGGGTTTGCACCATATCGAGCAACCACCACACCGCCAACCACCTCGGCACCTTCTTTATCTAAAATACCTCTACGTTGGGCAGGTCCTAAAGCTACTTTCGCTACATCTTTTACTAAAATTGATGTAAAATCTTGAGATGTAACTACGGCATTTTCTAAATCTTCAACCGATTTGATATAGCCTAAACCACGTACCAAATATTCGGCTTGGTTGATTTCTATCGTTTTAGCACCAATATCTTTATTCGATTTTCGTACGGCATTGACTACTTGTTGCAATGAAATATTGTATTCTTTTAAAATATCTGGATTAATATCTACTTGATATTCTTGTACATAACCACCAATACTTGCCACTTCTGAAACACCACTAGCCGATGCTAAGGCATATTTTACATAATAGTCTTGTATGCTACGTAGTTCGTGCAAATCCCAGCCCCCTGTTACATTCCCGTTTTCGTCTCTCCCTTCTAGAGTGTACCAAAATATTTGCCCTAAACCTGTGGCATCTGGCCCTAAACTTGGTTGTACACCTTGTGGTAACAATCCTTTAGGTAAGGAATTTAGTTTTTCGAGAATCCGACTTCTACTCCAATAAAACTCCACATCTTCGTCGAGAATGATATAGATAGACGAAAAGCCAAAAGCCGAAGAGCTCCGTATGGTTTTTACACCCGGAATACCTAATAAAGCTGTGGTTAATGGATAGGTAATTTGATCTTCAATATCTTGAGGAGATCTACCGTCCCATTTAGTAAATACAATTTGTTGATTTTCGCCAATATCTGGTATGGCATCTACCGCTACTGGGTTTCTAGGAATACCCGGAATATTCCAATCAAAGGGTGCTGTTGAGATTCCCCAGCCTATAAAAAGAGTGAGTAATAAAACGGCTACAAGTTTGTTTTCTATTAGAAATTTGATGCTTTTATTGAGCATGTTATTTAGTATTGAAATGTTAGACATGAGTATTTAGAAATAAATACAGCAATAACCGTTTAAACCAGTTCGGTTTAAACACAGATAGCCTTAACGTGAAATAAGTTCACATTAAAACAATTCAATACGAAAAATCAAATTAAATACGTCTCGTCAAGTTTGTAGATGGTCTTGACGACTAAAGGTGGAGCGTACTCACGAAATTGTATCGTTTTGGCTGTTACACTTTCAAATAAATTGTTATACGAAATTACAAAAGCTGCTAGAAATTGAGCTTGTGGTAATTCTAACGTTTGTTGTGCTTGTTGATTGGTGTCAACACCTTGCATAATTTCACTATGGTCATCACAGCAAGATTCTTTTTTCACCTGTTGTGTTGTTGAAGGCTCATTTTCACAAACATTCATATCCATACCACAAGAATCGGCTTCTAAAAAGAAAGAAGTGTCTGCTACTTCGCCACCACAAACATGCTCATGCACCGTAAAAGAAAACGATGAAAACAGCACAATAAATGCTAAAAGTATAGATCCTGTTTTATGTAAAATTTGTTTTAACACAAGGCTAAATTAGTTATTTTTTATATTTAGTCTATTAATAATTCGTTAAAATTAGGTTTTTAGACTACTGTTATAACGTTGATTCGTTATTATT
>JAJRPL010000161.1 GCA_024280815.1 Bacteroidota bacterium | reverse complement strand
GGATTAGGATAAATAACAACTGTATTTAAAGAAAACTCTTCATTGCCTAAAGTAACCGTAGATTCATCAGCACCACAGTCTACAATATTGTTAACCCTTGGGCTATTGTCAATGTCAACATTTGTAATAGTAATACCAGGAATATTCATATTTCCAGTATTTGTGGTGTAATTCGGATTTCCAGCATCAATGGCAGGAGAATTATCATTAATATGAAAGTTATTTGAATTCATATTTGCAAACATCGGGTTTCCAAAGTTAGAATGAACACCATAACTGGTATTTGTATAGAAATTTGCCAAACTCATAGTATTGCCATTTACATCTGCTTCTGTAGTATTTAGGCCAGCTTCACTATAAACTAAATTATAATCTAAAACCAAATTATCTTGAGTACGACTGGTATTAATGTATAATTTTTGACAAGAAATGTAAAAAATATTATTTTCTATTCTACAATCCTTTAATTTTGTTAATGCTATTTCTCCACTAAAATTATTACCAGTATCATTTTTATAAAAGGTATTGTTATAGACATTAGAACTTAAAACAATACCTGTGGTACCAGGATTATAACCACCAATATGCATGCCTGTATAAAAATTATTGTAAAAAAGGTTATTCCGAAAGGTAATATTTGATGTACTTCCATTTTCTTCACAACCTATTTCACCACCATATCCATTACTATGGCATATATTATTCTCAACAATAATATCTCTTCCTCCATCAATATAAATACCAGCAGCAGTACTATATGGTGAGTTGCAATTGTAAACTAAATTATTTCTAATAACGCCATACCTTCCTTGATCAAGATGAGGTATGTTGACAGTCTTGTAGTTTCCACCAATATCAATACCTATGTTTGTATTGTCATGCACGACATTATCTTCAATGATAAAAGTACTAAAATTACCTCCTGCAGAAATGTTTTCGCTGTACCCAGTTTGGTTATTAAAAACCTCATTTCCTTTAATGAGTATGTTATGGATAGAATCTGTTGCACTATCCGCATAAACACTTAGAGGAACAGCATTTGTATTATTTGTTACTGTAGCATTTGGGTCAGCTGAAAATTTTATATTACTAATCTTATTATTAATGATTTCTATGTGATGAGCTGCACCTTGTAATGCAATTCCACCTGCAAAATTGATGATGTTATTGGTAAAATGTAACCCTTGAATACGTAAGTAAGCATTATCAGTCCAAAGGATTGCATTATCATTATTTGAATCTATCGCATCAAGAATGACATTGTCATTTTGGTAGTTACGAATTGTAATATAAGCTGAAGCAGTTCCAGATACATCTACATCTAGTTTTTCCTTGTATGTACCAGCTTTGATGTGTAATACATCACCTGCAGAGAGTTGATTTACCCCATATTGAATGGTCTTCCAAGGGCTACTATTGCTGCCATTATTGGAGTTATTTCCGTTTTTGGCAACATAATAATTACTTTGTGAAAACGAAATTGAGGAAATAAATAGAGATACTAATAAAAGCGTTACTTTTTTCATATTGTAAGTGATTTATTAAAAAATTATAACGCAAATGGGTCAATTATTCCGTAAATATAATAAATTTATAGCTAATTATGAAGAAACAAGAGCTACAACAAATTCAGAAAATGCTCCAAGAGCAAGGTTATATTGGTGATACTGCGATAGCAATGTCCATTTTTTTAGCAATGAAATTAGAAAAACCACTATTGGTTGAAGGTCCTGCAGGTGTTGGTAAAACCGAAATAGCCAAGGTGATGGCAAAGGCATTAGATAGTGATTTAATTCGTTTGCAATGTTATGAAGGGTTGGATAGTACACATGCCTTATATGAATGGAATTACCAACATCAATTGTTGTATTTAAAAATGCAAGAACAAAATAATGAAGGTCTTTCGACGCTAGAAGAAACTATTTTTTCGGATAAATTTTTATTAAAAAGACCAGTTTTACAAGCAATAACACATCCAAAAAAAGCGGTATTGTTAATTGATGAAATTGATAGAGCTGATGAAGAATTTGAAAGTTTTTTGTTAGAAGTATTGTCAGATTGGCAAATAACCATACCAGAAATAGGCACTATAAAAGCAACTAGTAAGCCTAATATTATCCTTACAGGAAATAGAACTCGAGAGCTATCTGAAGCTTTGCGAAGACGTTGTTTGTATTTATGGATAGATTATCCAAGTTTTGAAAAAGAATTGGCAATTGTGCAGACCAAAGTTCCTGAAATTGATCAACAATTAAGCAAAGAAATTTGTCTTTTTATAAAAGAATTAAGACAATTAAAATTGGAAAAAACACCAGGAATTTCTGAAACCATTGATTGGGCTAGAGCTTTGGTTAGTATGAACCTTACTCATTTAGATAAGCAAGTTGTAGAAGATACTTTGGGTGTTGTTTTAAAAGATTGGCAAGATATGCGTCATACAAAAGATTCTCTTTCAGAATTGTTAGAGCGGACAGGAGTGACTTCACGAATAGGGTAGGAGTGAGATGTTTGATGCTCTGGGTCAAATACATAAAGCACACAACAAAACCATGGAACAATTAATTACACATCAAACAACACTCTCAGGAAACATTGTTTTACTATGTCGTTTTTTGAGAAAAAAGGATTTCGTTTGAGTGTAACCGAAGAGTCAGATGCATTACAAGCCTTAACTTTTTTACCTATTGAAAAAGAAAAGTATTTTAAAGAAGGGTTAAAAGCAATTTTGGCAAAAAGTAAATTGCAACAGTTAAAGTTTGATGAATATTACAACGAATTTTGGGATCAGCTTTCAAGAGCAGTTGATTCTAAAACCAAAGAGCAGCAGGTTAAAAAAGATAAAAAAACCGAAGCTCAAAAAAAAGAAGCACAATTTGAATCGTTAAAAAGTTGGTTAAACCTTAAACCCGCCGAAGAAGAAAAAGAAATAGCTTCGTATAGTGATTTAAATGTATTGAGTAGAAAGAATTTTTCAGAGTTGAGTAAAGATGAAATGCGTTTGATGATGCAGTTACTTCAAAAAATGGCTCGTAAACTAGCACATCAAAAAAGCAGATTAAAGAAAGCGTCAAAAAAACATAAAAATCTAGATCTAAAGCGTACCATCAGAGCCAATATGCGAAAAGGAGGCGATATACAGCAATTGGTTTTTAGTCAAAGAAAAGAGCGAAAATTAAAGTTGGTATTACTTTGTGATGTTAGTAAATCAATGGATTTATACAGCCGGTTTTTTGTACATTTAATTTATGCTTTTCAGAATTCGTATGATAAAATTGAAACCTTTGTTTTTAGTACAGCATTGCATCGCGTGAGTGAAATTTTAGACAACAATGAATTTGACAAAGCTTTTGATACCATTTCAGATAGAGTGCCACATTGGTCTGGTGGGACAACCATTGGTTCTTGTTTAAATGACTTCTCAAAAAACTACGGACATGGTATGTTAGATAAAAAAACAATTGTACTCATTTTAAGTGATGGTTGGGATACAGGGGAGCCAGAAATTATGAAAGAGGCTATGAAAAATATCTATAAAAAAACAAAGAAAGTGGTATGGTTAAATCCTCTAGCGGGTAACAAAAATTTTTCTCCAGATGCACTAGGTATGAAAACGGCTTTACCTTTTATTGATGTCTTAGCTTCTGCTCACAATCTAGAAAGTCTTAAAAAAGCAATGCTACAATTGAATAAACGACGGAATTTGATGGATGTCTGATGTTACTTGTCATTCAGAACGAAATGTAATGTAGTGAAGAATCTCAAGTTATAAAGATAGTTTTTGTAAATGTTTAATTTAGAGATTCTTCACTCCGCAAGCTCCGTTCTGAATGACATTTGTTTGTAAGAAGTAGAAAAAATAAAAAATCGTAAATTTAGTTAACCTTCAATCCCCAAAAATTCTTCCTCAGTATCAATATCTTTTAAAATATGTGCATTGTCAAAAGGAATTTTCACCAAAAAAGAAGGGTTGTTTTTAATAATACCTTTACAGCCTTCAGGCTCTTTATAATTTAAAATTTCTTCTTTAAAATCTTTAGAAAAATAAACAGGATTTCCTTTTTGATTGTGATAAAAAGGAAGGATAATTTCTTTGTTTTCAGTACTAGACGCTAGTATTTTGTTGTAGTCAGTTGTGGTTAAAAATGGCATATCCGACAAACAAACTAAAAAACCATCCGTGCTTTTCGATGCAGCTCTTACTCCAGATTGGATGGAAGAAGTCATACCAGAGTTGTAATTTTCGTTAACTGTAAAAATCATTTTTTTTTGCGTGAAGAGTTGTTTGATTTTATCTTTTTCATGACCTAAAACAACAATAATTTCATTAACGTTACTTTGTAGCAATTCATTCACTACATGTTCAATAAAGGTACTGCCTTTAAAAGGAAGTAGTAACTTATTTTTCGCTCCCATTCTAGAAGAAGTTCCTGCGGCTAATACAATTGCTGAAATCATTTTGTAACTTTGTTATTCAAAGATACAGTTTTTATGATTTATCTAGACTATAATGCCACAACT
>JAJRPL010000160.1 GCA_024280815.1 Bacteroidota bacterium | reverse complement strand
TACCCATGGGAGAAATGGGATATAAAGGTTTTAAAAACACCAATAATTGTGATCATTTTTTCATGATTATGCCAGAACTTGAAATGCAATCTTCAATTGAAGATACCCAAACATTAGGAGAATTAATCAATGGCGAATCTACATTGTTTGAAACTATTCAAACACATGAAGAAGATACTGCCGTTATTATTTATACTTCAGGTACTACAGGTAAACCAAAAGGTGCTCAGTTAACCCATAGCAACTTGCTGTTAAATGCAAGTCTCTGTGCAAATTTATTAGATGCTAGACAATCAGATACGTTTCTAATTGTATTACCACTGTTTCATATTTTTGCGATGACAGTCATGATGAATGCAAGTATATATAAAGGAGCAAAAAGTGTTCTAGTACCAAGATTTTTCCCAAAAACAATCTTTACTATAATGCAAGAGCATAAAGTGTCAGTTTTTGGAGGTGTTCCTACCATGTATTGGAGTCTATTAAATTATAATGATGATGTTTTCGATTTTAAATTGGTTTCTAAAAATTTACGAATAGCCGTTTCTAGTGGATCATCATTACCTGTTAAAGTTTTAGAAGATTTTGAAGCTAGATTCGGAGTTGATATTTTAGAAGGTTATGGTATGTCTGAAGGATCACCTGTAGTTACATTTAATCAATTACATATTGGTAGAAAAATCGGTTCAATAGGTACTGCTGTTTGGGGAGTTTCTATTAAATTAGTAGATGATAAAGGTAATGAAGTACCTAATGGAGAAAAAGGAGAATTGATATATAGAGGGCATAATGTAATGAAAGGTTACTATAATAGACCAGAAGATAATACCAAAACCATTAAAAATGGATGGTTGTATTCTGGAGATATTGCTATTAAAGATAAAGATGGCTTCTATTTTATTGTAGACAGAATTAAAGAAATGATAATTAGAGGCGGTTTAAACGTGTACCCACGTGAAATTGAGGAAGTAATGATGCAACATGAAGCTATTTCTTTAGTGGCAATAATTGGTGTTCCTCATGATAAAATGGGTGAAGATATAAAAGCCTGTGTAGTATTAAAAGAAGGTTATGATGTTACACCAAAAGAACTAATAAGTTGGACAAGAGAACGTGTTGCTGCTTATAAATACCCTCGAATTGTAGAATTGTTAGATGCTCTACCAATGAGTGCAACAGGTAAAATATTAAAGAAAGAACTTAGAAAATCTTGATTTAATTTTAGTGAAATTTATTTTTTAGTTAAATTTTTTTTTTTGGAATCAAAATAAAATTACTTCCCAATACAAAAATTAGCAAAGATATTTCCTAAAAGGTCTTCAGTAGTGACTTTTCCTGTGATTTCACCTAAATAGGATAGTGCTTCTCTAATGTCTATGGCAATCAGATCACTACTAAGATTAGTATCAATTCCATTTTGGACATTATTAATTTCTAATAAGGCATTATTTAAAGCTTCAAAGTGACGACTATTACTAACAATAGTTTGATTATTACTTAATGCACCAATATTTGTTAATTTGGTTAATTCATCTTTAAGTTTATTTATTCCTGTTTTTTCTTTTGATGATATTAAAATTGATTGTTGAATGTTTGATTTTAAACGTTCAATTTCTTTTTTAGAAAGTAAATCAACCTTATTAATTATTGTCAATATTTTTTTATTTGGATACTTTTTTTGAATGTTTTCAATCTCTATTTTCTTACCTCTCCCGAGACTTCGGGATTCTTTTCTCTCTTTTTCACCATCAACAAGAAATAAAACTAATTGAGCTTTTTCAATTTTCTCGTATGTTTTTTCTATTCCAATACTCTCAACAACATCTTCTGTGTCTCGAATACCCGCAGTATCAATAAACCTATAAGCAACACCCTCAATAACTAATTCATCTTCAATAGCATCTCTGGTAGTGCCAGCTATTTCACTAACAATAGCTTTTTCTTCATTTAATAAAGCATTCAGTAATGTAGATTTACCAACATTAGGTTCTCCGATAATAGCAACAGGAATTCCATTTTTTAATACATTACCAAAAGCGAATGATTCAATCAATCGTTTTAAAACAGATGTTATTTTATAGACTAGTTTTTGAAAATCATCTCTATTGGCAAATTCAACATCTTCTTCTGCAAAATCTAATTCCAATTCAATTAAGGATGCAAAATTGAGTAATTCTTGTCGTAGCTGTTCAATTTCATTAGAAAAACCACCACGCATTTGTTGCATTGCAATTTGATGAGAAGCTTTAGAGTCAGATGCAATTAAATCAGCGACAGCTTCGGCTTGACTTAAATCTAATTTTCCGTTAAGGAATGCTCTTAAAGTAAACTCTCCAGGGTTTGCTAATCTAATTCCGTTTTTAATAAAAAGCTGTATAATTTCTTGTTGAATAAAAACAGAGCCATGACAAGAAATTTCAACTACGTTTTCACCAGTATAAGAGTTAGGATCTTTAAAAACTGAGACTAATACTTCATCAATGAACCTATTATTGTCTATAATGTGCCCTAGATGCAGTGTGTGTGTGTGTTGTTTTAATAAATCTTTGTTTCCAAATTTTGATTTAAAAAAGGTATTAACACTGCGAATAGAATCTTTTCCAGAAAGACGGATTACAGCTATCGCTCCAATACCTGAAGGTGTAGCTAAAGCAATAATAGTATCGTTGATATTCATAAGTAATAATATTAAGGTGGGTTCTAAAAATTCATTCGCATCAAAATTTACATAGTTTTTCAAAGACGACTAAAAATTTTGAAGCACTATCGAGATAATGCAATGAATTTTTAGAATCCACTTAAGCAAAAGTAACAATTCTACCTCAATGGCACTTTTTTGAATTAGAAATACTTAATTTATTTCAAATTATATTTTTTTATTATATTTTTTTTGATAAAAACACCTTAAAAAGCACTCATGTAGAATTGATAAATTCATTATTTTCCTTAAATTTCATATAATATTAATTAAGGAATATATTTTATTTTACATTTTTTATGAACATGTTTCTTAATGAAAAATTCATGTAATACATTTTAATCTTCTGAAATTAAGTGGATTAGTCATTTTTCAGAAAACCACCCATTTTCCATGAGTTTTAAAATCACCCATTTTCGCTATTGACTGGTATGGGTATAGCTCATACATTTGTAATCTTAAATAACATGAAAATATATATTTTTATTAATGAAATAGATTTGATTTTTTTGCGTTATTAATAACAATACTAAAATTAGGGGAGAAAGGAGGGAAGTGAAAATTGTGACTTACGTTAACATCTACAAGTAGCTTTTCTCCTTCATTAAAATTTACTCTTTAGTTGAATTACATATCATGCAATTCAACTCAGGGGAGAAAGGAGAGAAGTGAAAAATTGAGTGTGAGCTTAATTTGTAAGTAGCTTTTCTCCTTACTATTTTAAAGAAACTCTATCTTGAACTTATCCATGTACGGTGGCATTTATCCCTCTATTTTTAATGTAGTCAGCCTCAAAATCTAATAAGGCATTCCATTTTTTATCTACTATAGTTTTGTCTTGATATTGGCGTGCAAAGCCTAAAAACACAGTATAGTGGTTGGCTTCAGAAACCATTAAATCTTTATAAAATTCAATAAGTTCAGGGTCTTCTAAGTTTTCTGAAAAGACTTTAAATCGTTCACAGCTTCTTGCTTCAATCAATGCGGCAACTAATAAACGTTGAATTAAAGCTTCATTTCTGTCTTTAGTTTTGGTGAAAAACGATTGTAAAGTTTTCGCATAGTCATTGCGTTGTTCTCGCCCTAAAGTCATTCCTCTAGCAATCATTAGATCATGTACCATTTTAAAATGCTCCATTTCTTCAATAGCAATTTCACTCATTGCTGTCACTAATGCTGTTTCTTCAGAATAATTAATAATTATTGAAACAGCATTTGAAGCCGCTTTTTGTTCAGCAAAAGCATGGTCAGTTAATATTTGCTGTAAATTGTTTTTGGCAATTTCTGCCCATGAAGTTTTAGTTTCGAATTTAAGTCCTAACATATTGTATTTTAAAGGTCTAGTTTAAATATTTTTTGAAGTTTAGCTAATGCTTTATTTTTTTCTAGTAGCTTATTGTACTTCTCTTGAGGTGTATAAGCAAACTTTTTTTGATGTTCTTCGTTTACAGTAATTTCAAAATCAAGACTGTAATTATTTAATTTTTGTCTAAAATCTCTAAGTAATTTTGGCCTTTCTTTTAATAGTTGGTCTCTCATTAATGCACTAGGGAAAGTGAGTAGAATATTATTCTCTTTAATTTTTGGTGTATCAACATTCATAATTGAAGCAATAATTTTTTCTCCATTTTTTTCACGCTTATTTACATACACATTCCACAGTTTTAAGAATTGGGCTTCAGTAAATTTAGTTTTAGGTTTGTTTTCATTGTCATCAAGATCATCTAAAGTACTCACTAAAACTTCTTTCTTCTTAGAGATGCTATTTAGTGATAGAGCAGAAGACCGACGATTGGTCCTTTTTTTTAATATTGGTTTTGATGATGTTTCAACTTGAGCTTTAACCTTCTCAACAGGAACTTTAGTTGCTTGAGTTTTAATAAATTCTTTTACTACAGCTTTTTTAGTTTTGATAAAATGAGAAGAGGGAATTATATAGTATTTAGGCTTTTTTTTTCTCCCAAATCTTTGGGAGTAAAAGTAATTGAAGCCAACTGCATCAATGCCAATTCGATAAGTAAACGTTGATTTTTACTACTTTTATATTTTAAATCACACTCATTAGCCAGATCAATGGCTTTCAGTAAAAAAGAAAGTTCACATTTGTTACTTTGTTGATCGTATTGTTTTTTTGTACTATCACCTACTTCTAAAAGAGGAATAGTAATACTATCTTTAGCGACTAATAAATCTCTAAAATGAGAAGCCAATCCTGAAATAAAATGGTGACCTTCAAAACCTTTGGCTAAAATTTCATTAAAAGCAACCAGAACTTGTGGAATGTTATTTTCTAAAATTAAATCGGTTGTATTGAAATAGGAATCGTAATCTAATACGTTTAAATTCTCTGCAACTGCTTGTCTGGTAAGGTTTTCTGATGAAAAACTAACAACTCTATCAAAAATTGAAAGAGCATCACGCAAAGCACCATCCGCTTTTTGAGCGATAATATGTAATGCATCATCATCTGCCTTTATATTTTCTTGTTTTGCAATTTTATGTAAATATTCCTTAGTGTCTTTAACATTAATACGTTTAAAATCAAAAATTTGACATCTTGATAAAATTGTAGGTATAATTTTATGTTTTTCTGTCGTTGCTAAAATGAAAATTGCATGAGCAGGCGGTTCTTCTAAGGTCTTTAAAAAAGCATTAAAAGCAGCTTGCGATAACATATGTACCTCATCAATAATATAAACTTTGTAGTTGCCTGTTTGAGGTGGTATACGAACTTGATCGGTTAAATTTCTAATATCATCAACAGAATTATTTGAAGCAGCATCCAATTCAAAAATATTAAAAGCAAAATCTTCATCAGGGTTTATTTCTGTTCCTTCTTGATTGATGCGTTTAGCTAAAATTCTTGCACAAGTTGTTTTACCAACACCTCTAGGGCCAGTAAATAATAATGCTTGAGCTAAATGATTGTTTTTTATAGCATTTTCAAGCGTATTGGTTATCGCTTTTTGTCCAACAACATCCTCAAATACTTGAGGTCTATATTTACGTGCTGATACTATGAAATGCTCCATCAATTGTAATAATTTATTGAGGGTAAATATAGAAAATTAACTGTAGATTTTATTGTATATTTTTTGATTTTTTTTATCATATTTTTTTATATGAAATTGCAACTACTAAAATGGATTGATTATCTTTGCGTGTTCAAATTCAATATTATATGAAAATATCATACAATTGGTTACAACAATTTTTAAAGATTGATTTAGAAGTAGAAAAAGTTGGTGAAATATTAACCGATTTAGGACTAGAGGTAGAAGGAATTGAGAAAGTAGAATCAATTAAAGGAAGCTTACAAGGTATTGTTGTTGGTGAGGTTTTGACTTGCGAAAAACATCCGAATGCAGATAAATTAAAAATTACTACAGTAGATTTAGGCAATGGCTCACCTTTACAAATAGTATGCGGAGCACCCAATGTAGCTGTAGGACAGAAAGTGCCAGTAGCAACCATTGG
>JAJRPL010000159.1 GCA_024280815.1 Bacteroidota bacterium | reverse complement strand
CTAATATTTGCTACAAAATAATCTCCCGAGGGATTGGTATTTGCTGTAACTATATCTGTTACATCTTTATAATATATTCTTTCTAATTGTGTTTCGGCTGTTAGGTCTACATAAGTTCCACCTGGCACCTTAAATTTTACTACATTAGGTGCTGGTGTTGTAGGACTAGAAATAGCACCCCAATACAACCCTGCATAAACAACCTTATTGCACATTGCTGTGGTAAAGTTTGCACTACTTGAATTGAATGTTGTAGCATCATTATCTATATCAACAAATACTGTTTCTACATAATTGTTTTGAGTATCACCATTGTATGGAATCTCTGTTGGATGCCCTAAAATAGAATTACCAACTAGTTTTAAATCACCATTAATGCCTTGTTTTTCATATCGTTTAACAAAAGGTGTTGTAGTTTGAGCACTTGTACCTAATGGAACAAATAGTAACGCTATTAATAGCATCAGTACGATATAAATAAAATTACTCTTTTGAGTAGTTTGTGTAGATTTCATATTATTTTAAGTATTTAGCGATTACTTGTGAATAAAACGCATGAATATTAACTTTAGTATATACATAACAACTGTAATTCAAACTTTCCTACCTATTTTAAAAGATATTATTATAATTTTTTGTTTTTCAACACCTTAAACTCTAAAAAGTGTTGATTTTTTAATCAAAAAAAACGGGATATCCATCTTGGATATCCCGTTTTAAAAATAATATCTATTCTTTATTATCTATACAGAGTAAAGCTCCCTTTGTATTCTTTATCATTTACAGGGTCATTTAATTTTATAATGTACCAGTAATCTCCTGAAGGTAAAAACTTACCTTTATACATTCCGTCCCAAGAATATTGTTGTCCATTATAACGAACAAGTAAGCGTTGATATCTATCAAAAATAAACACTGTTATATTTGGGTATTTATCAATGTTTTTTGGATACCAAGTGTCATTCGTTCCATCACCATCTGGTGTAAAGAAATTCGGAATTTGAATCTCTGGCATAAAAATTTCCACTTCTTTTTCTACAATACAGTCTTTACTATCTTTCACATAAAAAGTATAGATTCCTGCCTCTTCAATTTTAAATACATTATTATCAGACATATTATTTTGATCTTCAAATGCATATTCATACTGAGGTAAACCTCCTGTCGCTATAATAGTATATTCATTTAAGCCTGATTTTTCAACTTCAAAAGTTACTGGCTCATAGCCATCTTCAAGTGTAATTGTAATTGTAGTATCTACAGTAAAACCTTGAGTATCTTTTACTGTTACCGTATAATCTCCACTTGAAGTCACTGTAAAAGTTTTTTCAGTTTGATAAGTAACCCCTCCGTCTATACTATATTGATAACCTGGAGACCCTTTTTCAGCAATAACTTCAAAAGTACCTGTTACTGTACCATCACATTCAAAAGTCCTATCTAGAAAATTAGATGTAGCCTCTAATGTACTGTTCGCATTTAACTCTATCGGTAATGAAAGTGTTTCACATAAACAATTCGTACTTGAATTGATTACAAAAACAATTTTACCACCTGTACAAAAAGTACTTTTATCAAAACTAATAGTTTGCGTTATAGTTCCTCCTGCAGGAATCACCTGATCTATAGTACCTGAATTAATTGCTGTCCCAGTTGGATTACCATCATTGTCAGCACAAAAGATATCATAAGTGTATCCTGTTTCAGCTTCCAATCCATTATTCACAAGGCTTAAATTAACTCTATAGGCAAACTTACCATTTTCAGCAACAGCTGTTGCTGTTGTAGCCCCAGAACCTGCTAAACTAGGCTTTAAAATATCTAAAGGCTCAGTAGCACTTCCAGTAACAATCTTCGTTGTTGTACATGCTACTCCATTACATAAAACATTGGCAGCAATAACATAATTTTCAACTGTAAAATCTGCATCTGTAGCACAACCACCATCAGCTCCACTAATAATATTAAATGTAAAGTTAACTCTATCTAAGTTCTTTAATCCTGCTGGATATTGAAAGGTTAGTACATTTGTTACTTCATTATAGCCTACAACTGTGATGTTGTCTGTACTACTAAATGATCCATCTACATAACTAATTCCAACTGGCATTATCACATCACCAAAATCAGCATCTTCTGTTTTTGTGGTTGCTTGACCAATAATATCAGAAAATATAGTAGATACCGTAACAGCTTCTGTTGTGCCGCAATAATCAATATGTCCCCCATTTGCATTTCCATTATCTGGTAAAGTTACTGCTGTAAACGCATCATAAGGTTGTTCAGCACCATCAATTCTAATTTTTTCAGAATATAATAAAGACCCATTTCCTTCAGCTACGTCCCCACAAGGTTTGTTACCAAACACCTTAAATTGTAATGGCGTACTTGATACAAAATCACATGTTGTTTTTAAATCTAAAATAACTTTTACTTTTCTATCATTATCGGTTACTGCTTTATTAGTACCTAGTAACTCTTCTAGTGCTTTGATTGCACTATGTTCACCTAAGTTTATATTTAAAACATTTCCATTTACAGTTGTGTTTGCATCTTCTAATGTTGCTGTATCAAAAGGATAACCTACTTTTACAGACTGAATTTCTAATGCATTTAAAGGCAAACCTGGAATAGAAAATTCTACTCTTGGGTTTAGTACCCCTGCAAACTGTGCACTATTTACTTCTAATTCTATTGTAAAAGGGTCACACATAGTTATACGTGTGTCTGGTTGCTCTGTAATTTTTAATTGAACTTCAGAAGCTCTAGGCAACAATGTTAAATCAACATTGTTTTCATAACATAAATTTGCTTGATTTGCATAATTTGATGGATAAGTATCACAATCCCAACCATGTGCAAAATTAACTACTTGCTCTGTACATGAACTATACCCTGCTTTTATTTGAATATTCTTAAAAGTACCATTGGCTAAGGCACCAATTTCTACATAAGCAATTCCTCCTACTATTTTAACCTCTAAATCTATAGGGTTATTAGCGTCTGTCATATCTTGTGCTGAGCTAACATTTACTGCTGACCCTACTTTT
>JAJRPL010000158.1 GCA_024280815.1 Bacteroidota bacterium | reverse complement strand
TTTGTACCTTTCATTTTTTGCAACTTGATTTGTTTTTTGAAATAAGTAATTTTTAAAAATTAACTGTTTAACATTTGAAGTGTCTTTTGAATAAAAATACCTTTTTAAATTTCCGTTTCTATAAGAGTATAATGTTGCTTTTCCTTCAACCAGTATCTTTAAAAAAAGTGTTTCTTTTATAAAAACAGGGTTTCTTTCTTTACTCATTTCACTTAATACTTCACTAGATCTGTCTATTTGAACAATAAAACGTTTGTATTTTGAGATGTCAATAATTCCAAACTCTTTAACAGATTCAATAGTTTTTGTTTCAGGGTTTTCATTTTCAGAGAATCGGTATTGAAATTCTGTTGGATTGTTTTTCCAATCTATATTTTTGATTTGACACTCTATTTTTTCTCCAGTATTTGTAATATAATACCCTTTTTCAAAAGAGATTTGAGCGTAATTAGTAAAACTTAAAAAATAAAGGATAAAAAGTAATTTTTTCATGGGTTTGTTTTTTGTAAATATCGGGTATCAGTCGCTAAACATGAATTGAAATTCATGTTTAGCGACTGATACCCGCCTGCCGGACGGGCAAGAACGAAGCTAGTCATTTTTTTTGAGAAAGTCAAGTGGTTGGTTGTGTGTAAAATATAACTCTAATTGTCTTGTCATATTTCAGATTTATTTTTTTAAGAATAATAAATCATCTTCTATTCCAGATTCTTTTAGATTGTCTAAGTATTTTTCGAATTCTTTGTAGTTGTTTTTAAGGTTAAATTCTTTGTTTTTCCGTATAAATATAACGCTTTCAAAGAAAGGAACTATTAGACTTGAAAATTCTAAATTTGAAACATTTGCTACGTTTTTTAAGTGATGCGGGACATATTCAATATATAATAATTTAATATTTTTAAGTGATTTCTGCATTCCTTTTAGGGCAAAATACTCAGAGCCTTCTATGTCCATAATAACACAGTCTGGTTTTGGTAGACCTTCTTGAGTAATATGTGAATCTAGACTTAGCATATCCACTTCAACTGATTTTGGTTTGTCATATGTGTATAGAAAGTTATCATTAATTGGTTTAATCTTACTTCCTCCGCTATTGACTGTATTCATGTAAAACTCTATTTTTTTTCTTTTGTCCCCGATTGCATAATTAAAAACGCGGGCTTCTTTTATTTCATTTAGTTGTAAATTCCATTTTAAATAGCGGAATGTTTCTGGGTTTGCCTCATAGCCAATAACTTTTATGTTGTTTTTGGCAAATGGAATTAATAATGTACCTATATGGGTTCCTATTACGTAAGTAGTATCTTTTTTGTCGATGTATTTAAGTAGTTCGTTAATTTGTTTTATATCCCATTGACCTTTAAATCCTAACCTCCTTCCTATTATAATATCTTCAATAGGAGATGCTAAAATTCCGTTTTCAGTTTGGTAACCAACTCCAATTGAATGTTTTCCTAGTATTTTTTTTCTTAATTTTGAGAGAATGTTAAGTATTATTATTTTTATTTTAATCATTTTTTTGGCTTATGAGTTTGGTAAATGAAATGTGTTTTATGATTGAATTTTGACAACCTCCAGACGCAAGTTAATTTTTTTATATTAAGAAATATGATTATCGGTAAAATCTGCCTTAATCATCCTGTAATTTCCAAACATATCTTTTTTTAGTTCAATGTTGGTAAACCCTTTTTCTTTGAGTAAAGAAATGGTTTCTTGTCCTAAATATTGATTGATTTCAACATAAAGTTTGCCATTTTTAGTTAAGTTATCTTTGGCAAAATCAGCAATTTTAGTATAAAATAATAACGGATTTTCATTTTCAACAAATAAAGCCAAATGAGGTTCGTGTTTTAGCACATTGTCTTTTATTTCTTGCTTTTCTAACTGACGTACATAAGGTGGGTTGCTAACAATAATATCGAATTTTAGATTCTTCTCTTCGCTCTGAATGATATTTGGTTTTAAAATATCATGTTCAATAAATTCTATTAAAACCTCATTTAAAATTGCATTTTGCTTGGCAATTTCTAAGGCTTTATTAGAAATGTCTAAAGCAAAAACAGATGCGTTTGGTAAATTTTTAGCTAACGAAATGGCAATACAACCACTACCTGTACCAATATCAAGGATGTTTAAGTTCCCTCCCTTTTGGGGAGGGTTAGGGAGGGGAATAATCCACGCTACCAATTCTTCTGTTTCTGGTCTCGGTATCAATACATGTTGATTCACATAAAATGGCAATCCGTAAAATTCAGTTTCTCCTATTATATATTGTATGGGTTTTTGGTTTTGTAAACCGGTCAATGCATTTAGAAAATAGCTAAGATTATTTTTTGTTAAAATTTGATAGGGATTTAAAGCCATGTCAACCTTGCTTAAGTTCAATTTAAAATCTATCAATAAATTGAAAAAGGATAAAATTTCTTCTTTAGGATATAGATTTGCTAAATCTGCTAAAAACTTATTTTTTAATTCGAGTAAAGTCATTTGTTTTGCAATAGCTAATTCGTGTCAATTTGTGAAATTTGTGTCTAGGTCTTTAAGCATCCAAATGCCGCAAGCATGATGTCCTGTACCTTCAATAGCTTTGTTTAGATGTTTAAATCCGTACTTTTTATAGATGTGAATGACTGCTTCCATAGAAAAATCTGATTCTAAATAGCATTTTTTATACCCAAAAATTTTGGCAGTGTCTAAACATTTTTGAATTAAAAGTTTGCCATATCCTTTTCCTCTAATGCTGGGCGAAAAATACATTTTTTGAAGTTCACATACCTTGTTGGTGTTGTTTTTTAAGGCTTTAATGCCACCACCACCAACAACAATGTCATTTTCTTCAATAACAAAATAAACCTCATTTTTACCTTGATAAGATTCGTACATTTGGGTTGTTTCAACATCTTCATAGGCAGTTCCTAGAATAGGTAGTTCAAATTCTACAATGGTAGCTTTAATAATTTGCTCAATTATAGGGTTGTCAGAAGGTTTAATTTCTCTAATTAACATCTCAATTTTTAACTGTATTTTTGCGAGGTGAAGATACACGAAAAATACATAAAACGCTGTTTAGAATTGGCAAAAAACGGATTAGGGACTACGCGTCCAAATCCGATAGTGGGTTGTGTAATCGTGTGTGATGACGTTATTATTGGTGAAGGTTATACGAGTCCTTTTGGTGGTAATCATGCTGAGGTAAATGCGATTCAGTCTGTAAATGATAAAAGTTTACTTAAAAATGCGACACTTTATGTGAGTTTAGAACCTTGTAATCATTATGGTAAAACACCACCTTGTTCTGATTTGATTGTAAAAAGTAAAATACCTAAAGTGGTTGTGGGTTGTATTGATCCGTTTGAAGCTGTGGCAGGAAAAGGAATCGAAAAACTAGAAAAAAGCGGATGTGAGGTTGTGGTTGGAGTTTTAGAAGAGAAATGTGTGGCTGTTAATCAACGTTTTTTTACTTTTCACGCGAGAAAACGACCTTATATAGTTTTAAAGTGGGCAGAAACTATTGACGGGTTTATGGGTTTAGAAAAGATCTATAGTGATGAGAAGCTGAAACAAGTTCAGCTTGGCGTTTCTAATGCTAATCCAGTATGGATTACCAATCAATATTCACGACAGTTGGTGCATAAAATGAGAATGGAGGAACAAGCTATTTTGGTGGGAACTAACACCGTAATAAGTGACAATCCGAAATTAGATGTGCGTGATTGGCAAGGTGAAAACCCTATTCGTTTGGTATTGGACAAAAATCTTAGAATTCCTACAAATTTCAATGTCTTGGATGGAAGCATTAAAACCATCGTATTTACTGAAAAGAATAAAGAGAATGCTGAAAATATGGAATATGTAAGGATAGATTTCTCTTCTTCAATAGCTCAACAAATTTGTGCTGTTTTGTTTGCATTAGAAATTCAATCTGTTTTTATTGAAGGAGGGTCTCAAACTCTACAAACATTTGTAGATGCCAATTTATGGGATGAAGCTAGAATTTTTACTGGAAATACAACTTTTACAAAAGGATTAAAAGCACCTATACTTATAGGAGAAGAAATTAGCAAGCAATTTGTGCTGTCAGACACTTTAAGAATACTAAAAAATAGTCATTGTTAGCCTTAGACACATATAAAACGATTGTTAATCCTTCAAAAGAAGTGATTTTCAAAGATAGAGGGAGTAAGTTTTTTGGTTATGCATATCCTTTACAGGATGAAAGTCAAGTCAAAGAAATTGTTGAAAATTTAAAGAAATCACATCATAAGGCAAGGCATTGGTGTTTTGCTTGGCAACTAGGTGTAGAGAAGGTTCAGTTTAGAGTAAATGATGATGGCGAGCCTAATAATTCTGCAGGTCAACCTATTTACGGACAGGTATTATCTAAAGAATTAACCAATGTTTTGATAGTAGTGGTACGTTATTTTGGTGGAACAAAATTAGGCGTAGGCGGTTTGGTAAATGCGTATAAAACAACAGCTCAATATGCTTTAGAAGCTTCAAAAATTATTGTAAAAACTATTGATGTACATTATAAACTTATTTTTGATTATCAATACATGAATTCTATAATGCGTATCGTTAAAGAGTATGATATTGTATTAATTCAACAAAAAATGGAAATGAACTGTGAATTTATAGTTGCAGTTCGTAAAAATGAATCAAAAAAAATGGAACAAATTTTTTCTGAGTTAAGACATGTTAAAATTACTAAAATTTAGTAATTTTTTGCACCAGTTAAAATAAGTCTTTTAGTTTTTCTGTAATATATTCAGGTGCTCTAGTGGGTCTATTTCTTTTGATGTCTATAAATACTAAGGCGGTATAGCCTTTGGTTAATAGTTCTTCTTTTTCATTAAAAATTTCAAAATTAAACTCAATTTTTACAGAGGGCATTTTTACCAACGTAGTTTTCAGCGTCAATAAGTCGTCGTATTTAGCGGGTTGTATATAATCTACATTTAGATTTATTACAGGAAGCATAACGCCTTGTTCTTCCATGTTTTTATAAGAAACACCAATATTTCTGAGCCATTCAACTCTACCCATTTCAAAATATTGAGCGTAGTTACCATAGTAAACATATTTCATCTGATCTGTCTCTCCGTAGCGTACTCTAAATTTTATTTCATGTTTTAACATAAATTGTCTATATTTGGGCGTCAGAGTTTACGTAAAAAAAAATTAATAATCAATAGCAAATATGTTTTTTTATGACAAAAAATATTCACATTTTTGTAGCTCAAATTAATAAGAGAACAACCCAAAGAAATTTCTTGTTGATATAACCAACTTAACTAGATTCGAATATGAGTAAAACAGCTACTTCAGTGTGGAACAATTGTCTGTCTTTTATACAAGATAATATAAAGCCACAAGCGTACAAAACATGGTTTGAACCAATCAAACCCATTAAAATTACTGGAGAAGCATTGACTATTCAAGTGCCCAGTAAATTTTTTTACGAATGGCTTGAAGAGCATTATATCAAATTATTGAGAGTTGCCTTGGTTAGAGAATTGGGCGAAGATGCTAAATTGGTTTATGATGTTAGAATGGAGAATGCGTATAGTAGTAAAAATCCGCATACCGTAAGAATACCAAGTTCAAATAGAAAGCCTTTTAATTCTCAAGGAATTACGGTTCCTTTAGAAATTGATAAAAGAGAGTTAAGAAACCCTTTTATCATTCCAGGTATCCAAAAAGTAAAAATTGAATCTCAACTTAATCCAAATTATAATTTTGAAAGTTTTATAGAAGGTGATTCTAACCGATTGGCAAGATCTGCAAGTATGGCAGTTGCTAATAAGCCAGGAGGTACTTCTTTTAATCCTTTATTAATTTACGGAGGTGTTGGTTTAGGTAAAACACATTTGGCTCATGCAATTGGTGTAAATATTAAGGATAAACATCCTGAAAAAACAGTATTGTATATTTCTGCTGAAAAATTTACACAACAA
>JAJRPL010000157.1 GCA_024280815.1 Bacteroidota bacterium | reverse complement strand
TTTAGAAAAAATTCCACCTCATTTATTAAAACTTGATGACCCTATTTTTGAATTCAACAAACAAATTATTGACGCAACTCACCACTTAGCGGTTGCCTACAAACCTAATATTGCTTTTTTTGAAGCTTACGGAATTAAAGGGTGGCAAGCCCTACAGAAAACTATTGACTATTTAAATGATAATTACCCAGAAATTTTTACTATCGCTGATGCTAAGCGTGGTGATATAGGCAACACCTCAACACGTTATGCCAAAGCTTTTTTTGAAGATTTAAAGTTTGATTCTGTTACGGTTGCTCCGTATATGGGAAGCGATTCTGTAGAACCTTTTCTTGCTTTCAGGGATAAATTCACTATTTTATTAACTTTGACTTCAAATGCGGGCGGACTCGATTTTCAAGTGTTAAAAGATGAAAACGGACTCACTTTATATGAAAAAGTATTAGAACAATCGCTCACTTGGAATAATAGCGACCAACTCATGTATGTTGTTGGTGCTACTCGTCCAGAATATTTTCAAAAAATTAGAAAAATTATACCCAATCATTTTTTATTAGTACCAGGTATTGGTGCTCAAGGAGGAGACTTACAAGGAGTTTGTAAATACGGAATGAATGATGATATAGGGTTGTTAATCAACTCATCTCGTGGAATTATTTATGCTTCAAACGGAAGTGATTTCGCCGAAAAATCAGCTGAAAAAGCACTGGAATTACAACAAGAAATGGAGACTATTGTAGAATAATTTACAAATATTATTTATCCCTAAAACAAGTGTGAATACGTAAATCTTTTAGATGTTATTTTTATTTGATATCTTAGCAAAACTTAAAACTTAAAATTATGTCTGTAAATTTATTAGATTTAGCAAAGGGTTATATGACTGATGCCATTGTAGATAAAGCTTCTTCTTTTTTAGGAGAGAATAGTGAAATAACAAAATCAGGAATCGATCATGTATTACCTGCATTATTAGGAGGTTTAATGAGTAAATCAAGTACACCTTCAGGAGCTTCTGACTTGTTAAACATGGTTAATCGCCCTGAATTTGGCGGTTCAATACTTGATAATATCGGTGACATTTTTGGAGGATCAAATAATAGCTTGCTAGATTTAAGTGGAAACCTATTAGGTTCATTATTTGGAGGGAAATTAAAAGGAATAACTGATCTTATTGGATCTGTAGTTGGAGGAAAATCAGGAACTTCATCTGCTTTAATGCAAATGGCATTGCCCTTGGTAATTGGATTAGTAAAAAGAAAAGTTGCCAATGGAGGTGTAAAAGGTTTATTAAATTTATTATCAGGTCAAAAAGAGCATCTTGCAAAAGCAGCTCCTAGTGGTTTTATGGATAAGTTAATGGGTACTTTAGGTGTTGGGTCTTTAGATGATTTAACCAATAAATTATCTGCTCAAACACAAGAAACGGTTTCTGAAGTTAAAGAAACTGCAGAAAAAAATGTTGAAGAAAGTGGAGGAAATGGTTGGTTAAAATACTTAGTAATAGCTGCTTTAGTAGGAGCTGCATTTTATTTATTTAGAACATGTAATAATGACAAAGTAGAAAAGGTAGAAGATAAAATAGAAGATGTAGCCACTGAAGTTAAAGAAGAAACAAAAGACGTTGTATCTAATATTATTGAAGATGCAAATGAATTTTATAATGCAGGAGAAAATTTAGTAGGAAAAACTATCAAAGGTTTCGAAAATTTTGGTGAATTTTTAAAACTTAAATTAGCTGATGGCTCAGAATTAATAGTTCCTTCTAAAGGGCTTGAAACTGGATTAGTTAAATTTATTGAAAGTGATAGCCCTGTAGATAAAACTACTTGGTTTGATATGCGTCGATTATTATTTAAAACTGGCTCTGCCAATTTAGATGATCGTTCTGCTATCCAAATTAATAATTTAGCAGCAATTTTAAAAGCCTATCCAAAAGTAAATTTCAAGATTGGTGGTTATACTGATAACACTGGTGATGCTGCTCTAAATAAAACACTTTCTGCTAATAGAGCAACTTCTGTAATGAAAGCATTAATAGCAAAAGGTATTGATGGAAAACGATTAAGTGCTGAAGGTTATGGCGTTGAGCATCCTGTTGCAGATAATAACACAGAAGAAGGAAGAGCTCTTAATAGAAGAGTTTCTGTACGTGTTACAGAAAAATAAACTCTTTATAAAAATAGTAAAAAAAGTCACCAATTGGTGACTTTTTTTTACTTATTACGTTATTTTTCAGGTGTTTTCATCAAAAAATTATCTAACTCAACCATTTGTTTGTACCCTTTCTTTTTTCCAAGTTGTCCTGAAATGTAAAACACGATCCATAGAATAGGTAAACCAATTAATCCATACGTTGCCAATTGATTTTCTTTTCCTAAACTCCAATTTACATAAAACATAACAGAAAGCACAATAAAAGCAACTGCAACTACAAAATGAAGAAACATAAAAAATGTCCAAACTTTAGGTTTAGGTCCTAAAATTCCTTTCACAATGGTTTTATTATCTTCACTCTTAATAAGCTCAACTTGTAATTGTGGTGACCAAAAGTGTTCTTCTGATTGTGGTACATCTAAAAAAATATGATTTCCTGATATTTTTGAACAATACTTGCAATCTTTATCATTAAGGTTACTTGTAAACTTCTCTAAAATTTCTTGTTGATTTTCACCAATTTCTAACTTAAAACGAGGTTTTAATAAAATTCTATTGAGCTGTTCTCCATGTATTGGTTCATTCATAATTTAGATTTTTATAAAAATCATGTTAAATATACTATTTTTTTTAGACTCAAAGATAGAACTACAAACATTGAACTAATAACATTATCTTTGCAAACAATTTTCAATCATCATGAGTAATATAGTAGCTATAGTAGGAAGACCAAATGTTGGTAAATCAAC
>JAJRPL010000156.1 GCA_024280815.1 Bacteroidota bacterium | reverse complement strand
TTTTTGAAATTACAGGAAATTTAGAATCCGATTTTTTCACGAGTAATGATTTTCCTGAAATGACAGGAGATCCTGTAAGTTTCTTTACTTCAAAAATTAATAAAGACAATTCACAGTTTAATGAGCTTGTAAAAAAAGGAACCATTAAGTTTGATGAAATTACTCATTTATCATTAGATTCTATTGTAAATAAATGGGATGGAAAAGTTTATTTGAATTTAGCATCTATTAAGAATGTTACAGATACAATTGTGACGTATGAGTTTGATGATGACTTTAATAAAGTTAAAAAAACAGCAACTCAAGAAAAGACAGTTCCAACTTTAGCTATAGAACTAGGTCAAGAAAAAGATTCAAGTTTAACAAAGTATTTTTGGCGAAAAAAAGCCATTCAAATACATGATGGTGATACTATTTTCACTACAATACCAGTTTATAAATTTGTAGTTGCAGATACTGAGGGTGATTTTAAACTATCTGTAGCTCAACAGCAAAATAAACAAGCTTCAAAAAAGACATCTTCTAAATTAAATTTTTATTTTGATATAGACAAGTACTTGCAAGAACCATTAGACATTCCTTTAAAAAAAGAGCAAGTCAAAATACTTAATTTAATAAAGGCGACTTCAATACAATGGTCTGATAAAAATCAATTTTCTTTAAAAATAACATTGAAAGATGTTGATAGAAACTTTTTAGGTAAGCTGATAAAGCATTAACCAGGTTTAAATCGGGTAGTTGATTTCACTTTAAGTAATGACTTATAGAGTAAAAGTAAAGAATTATATTGAATTAATTATTCTATGTCATTTTTAATGAAAGAATTTGAATCTTATTTTAACGTGAGTTCGACATAACCAAAAGTACATAAAATTGATAAGTGTATGATTATCAACACTATGTCATTCAGACGTAGGAGGAATCTCTATTGAAATTAATTGAGATTCTTCACTCCACTCGTCCCTCATTACTCCCGAATCTTCGGGACTGAATGACACTTAACTATTGAATATTTGATTAACAGAAAATTACAATTATTAATATGTCGAACTCACGTTATTTTAAATTGAATTTTCACAAACATCTTTCCTTTGAGCTAACGAAATTAATACATTGTTTTAATCGAAGTTACCTAGTTGAGCTTTTAGTATGGGATTTTTAATTCGAAATAGCAGGAATTGATAATTGAAAAGTGGGGATGTGTACTTTAAAATTTTTGGTAGTCGAAAAATTAATCATATTATAATGCCCTTTCATAGATCCGGTAGGGGAAGAAAGATTACAAAACGATCTGTAAGTATAACTCATTTTTGGGGCTAGAATTGGTTTTTCACCAATAACACCTTCGCCTTCAACAATTTCAAGATTATTTAGAGCGTCAAAAATTTCCCAATGTCTACTTACCAATTGTACCGAATCATTACTTTGATTCTCAATAGTAATACTATAGCTAAATGAAAAACACATTCTGTTATTTTGATGGCAAACGCCTTCAAAATTTGTTTGTACAGAAATTTTAATTCCATTTGTTACTTGTTGAACCATTTTGTATCCTGAGAATTATTTATAACAAAGATATGTTTTTTATCTTTAACTACTTATGTATTTACTTAGTAGACGCTCAAATTGTATTTTAGTTGCGTAAATTTTCTGAATTTGCTTTACCGTAACCAATTATTTGGTCATATCTACTACCTATTGGTCTGTAATACACCAATACTGAATAATCATTTTCAGTCTGGTAAAATGAACCTTCAATAGCACGATTGTTTATTTCTCCTTTATCGTTAGCTGTTACATAGCTGTAATTATAAAAACCCTGTTTTAATAATAGCGTACATGTATAGATTTTATAGTCTTCATTATAGGTCATTTTATTTTCGTCATTCAATTGCCAATCGTTAAAATCGCCATAGACATAAATTGCATTTTCACTAACATCCGTTAAGGCTTCTAAAGCGAAATGTACCTGTGAATAATCGGCTTCTGATGCAGTATTGTCGCTATCGATAGTTCTGATTACAAAATTACCATTGATGTCTGGGTAAAAAGTGTAGGGCTTGTTTTTACGCATTTCATCAGTGTATAAATAGGTTTGAAAAAGACCGTCAAGTCTAGTTTTGGCAATGTTATTTGTGGCGTTTCTTATTTCTTTGGTGTCAAAAAACAAGTATTCGTTGCCAGCCCAAAAAGAAACTTTATCAGAATATTTATAAAGTAGTTGGTTGCCTTTGTAAAATTGTGGTTTTATATTTGTTATTGCGGTATTCCAATCTTGATTTTGATAGACGGCTACTTTAATTTCTTGACTTGGGTTGTTGATGCGTAAATCGGGGTGATTGATAGAAAATTCAATATTATGTTTAGAATTTATATTTGAAACATCTCTACTCTTATGTACGCTTACTCCGACAGTAACTTTAGGTTGGTAGATTATAAAAGGTCTCGTAAAAAGAACCTCATCATCTTCGTTTGTAATGGTGATTAAATAATTTCCACTTAATTTTATGTTGGTTTTATCGTTTGGTATTTGTAGTCTATGATGAGTGTAAGGCTGTACAGTATTAAAAGAGTTTTCAAAATCTCTTATCCAATCAGAAGCATAACCATTTATAAATTGAGTATCTATTAAATTAGAAACCTTCCAGTTGTAATCATAATGTTCAATTTTATAAGTGTATTGCTCTTGGCTGTCGCTCAAGTCATCAAATTCTAAAATCAAGGATTCTCCTAATTTTACAATTGGTGAAAAGTTATTGGTTAGTCTTGAACGTAAGACTATAGTTTTTATATACGAAGGGGGGTCAACAATAACCTCGCTTTGAGCATTGCTGAAGCTACCAATGAAAAGGATGAATAGCAGAAAAAAAGACTTGAGCATTTGTGGTTTTTTATTATTTAAAAGCAAAAGATATACCAAAATTAATGAAAATCAGTTTACTATCTGTAAAGTGTGTAAATAAGTGAAAGTAATCTACTTATTTAGATTCGATATAAATAAATATTTATACTGTAAAAAAGCAAATAACAAATACAAAATATTTAAATTTGCACGTTTTTTAGAGACAATAAATCCAAATCTTAATTTATGTCACAAGACATTCGTATTAAAAAAGGCTTAGATATTAAACTTATTGGTGAAGCAAGTCAAACGACAACGCCACTTACTATAAGTAGTATTTATGCTGTAAATCCTGATGATTTTCATAAAATTACACCAAAACTTTTAGTGAAAGTTGGAGCTAAAGTAAAAGCAGGAGAGGCATTATTTCATGCAAAATCAAATGATAAAGTTTTATTTCCTTCTCCAGTAAGTGGTGAGCTTATTGAAATTGTAAGAGGTGAAAAGCGTAAGGTTTTAGAGCTGAAAATAATGGCTGATAAGCCACAAACGTATCATGATTTTGGTAAAAGTGATGTTGCAAATATGTCTACTGAAGAGGTTAAAACAAAATTATTAGCATCGGGTTGTTGGCCGTTTATTAAAAAGCGTCCTTATGATGTAATTGCAAACCCTGAACAAGCACCCAAAGCAATTTTTATTTCAGGCTATGCCAGTGCTCCTTTAGCAACAGATTATGATTATACGTTAAAAGGCAAAGAAGCTGAATTGCAAGTCGCAGTTACAGCACTTACAAAATTAACTACTGGTAAAGTACATGTTTCTGTTGGTAAAAATTCAACCTCACCTTTAGCAGGTGTTTCTGGGGCAACGATACATAAAGTTTCTGGACCACACCCAAGTGGAAACGTAGGTACTCAAATTGCAAAAATTGATCCTATTAATAAAGGTGAAGTTGTTTGGGTGGTGACTCCACAAGATTTAGTAGTGATAGGAGAGTTGTTGCTTACAGGAAAATTCAATATTAAAAGAACTATTGCTTTAACAGGTGCTCAATTTATAAAAACAGGTTATGTTGAGGTAATTGCAGGAACAAATATTGCAGATATAGTAGCTGAAAATTTAGAAAAAAATACTAGAATTATAAGTGGTAATGTGCTTTCTGGATCTCAAGTTACTCAAGAAGGTAGTATAGGCTATTATGATAATCAAATTACTGCCATTCCAGAAGGTGATGATTATGACTTTTTCGGATGGGCAAAACCAGTTTTTAATAAAATATCTCCTACAAGGGCATTGACATTTTCATGGATGTTTCCTAATAAAAAATTCAATTTAAATACTAATACCAATGGTGAACATCGTGCTTTTGTAATGACAGGAATGTATGAAGATGTGTTTCCGTTAGATATTTATCCGATGCAAATCTTAAAAGCTTGCATGTATAAAGATTTAGATGAAATGGAAGCGTTGGGAATGTATGAAGTTGCACCTGAAGATTTTGCATTGACAGAATTTGTGTGTGTTTCTAAACAGCCACATCAAAAAATTATTAGAGAAGGGTTGGATTTAATGTTAGAAGAAATAGGTTAAAAAAATAACAATGGGTTTAAAACAAAACTTACACAATTTAAAAGAAAAGTACAAGGGTACAAAAGTTGCTCCAGCTTTTAATGCATTGCATACTTTTTTATATACGCCAAATGACACGACGCATGCTGGTACGCATATTAAATCGGTTGATGATTTAAAACGAACAATGAATACCGTGATTATGGCATTAATTCCGTTAGTTATTTTCGGAATGTTCAATGCAGGGTACCAACATCATTTAGCTTTTGGGAATATTCAAGCCGTAACAGGAGGCTTTTTTAGTCCAGAATTTTGGACATTAGACAATTTTATGGTTGGCTTTTGGAAAATTCTACCATTGATCATCATATCTTATGGAGTAGGTCTTGGTGTTGAATTTATTTTCGCCATTATTAAAGGGCACGAAGTAGAGGAAGGTTATTTAGTGACAGGTATGTTAGTGCCTTTAATTGTACCGATTGATATTCCGTTATGGATGCTTTCAGTTGCTGTAATTTTTGGTGTTGTCATTGGTAAAGAAGTATTTGGAGGGACGGGTATGAATATTCTAAACCCTGCATTAACTATTAGAGCCTTTTTATTCTTTGCTTATCCTACTTGGATGAGTGGTGATAAAGTTTGGGTAAATGGTGCCGTAGAAAGAACCAATGAAATTTTAGCAGGTGCAGAAGTAGATGCCATTTCAGGCGAAACACTTTTAGGAACGCTAGCACAAGGTAAAGAAGTCGTACATTCTGTTTGGGATATGTTCTACGGTTTTATTCCTGGCTCTGTGGGTGAAACATCAACTTTATTGATTTTACTTGGCGGGTTATTTTTAATTTTTTCAAAAATAGGAAGTTGGAGAATCATGCTAAGTGCAACGTTGGGTGCGTTGGCAATGGGATTGATATTTAACGGTATTGCTGATGCAGGTTGGATTGGTGAAGGAAGTAAATTTTATAGTTTAATGAGTACCAATTTTTGGCATCATTTATTAATTGGTGGTTTTGCTTTTGGAGTTGTCTATATGGCAACTGACCCAGTAACGGCATCACAAACCAATAAAGGAAAATGGATTTACGGATTCCTAATCGGATTTTTATCCATTATGATTAGAGTATTTAACCCTGCCTATCCAGAAGGTGTAATGTTGGCAATTCTATTAATGAATGTATTTGCACCAACTATTGATCATTATGTAGTACAAGGCAATGTAAAGAAAAGATTAAAACGTATAAAAGTTAAAACGGCTTAAAATCTCTGTGAATCTCTGTGTGTCCTCTGTGACGCCCTGTGTAACAACAAAATAAAAATGGAAAAAAGAACAGATAAAAATTCATACACTATATTATTTGCCATTGGTATGGTATTAATTGTAGGCTCATTATTGGCTTTTACTGCATCGGCTTTAAAACCTAATATTGAAGAAAATAAACGTATAGAAAAACAACAAAATATTCTATATGCAATGGGTGTAAATAATAATGATGAAAGCAGTGCAATTTTTGTTGGTACTGATATTGTTGCTGGTGAATTTAAAAAGTATATCAAAAAACAAATCGTTATTCAAGGTGATAAGGTAACTGAAGATGCTAATGCTTATTTAATTGATATTAAAAAAGAGCAAACAGCTGCAAAAGATGCTTCGTATCAAAGAAAATTACCCTTATTTATTGGTGAAAAAGATGGCAAGATATTTTATATAGCTCCAATTAGAGGGAAAGGTTTATGGGATGCTATCTGGGGATATGTTGCTATGGATAAAGACATGGTAGTTCAAGGAGCCTATTTTGATCATAAGGGCGAAACGCCAGGTTTAGGTGCAAATATAAAACAACGTTTCTTTATGGACGATTTTATTGGTGAGCACTTAAAATCTCCTAATGGAAATTTTACAGGAATTACTGTTGCAAAAGGAAATAATGATCCAATCAATAAAGATAAAACAGATAATGAAGTAGATGCTATCGCAGGATCAACCATTACTGGAGATGGAGTAACAGCCATGTTAAAATCAGAATTGAAACAATATGTACCTTATTTTAAAACATTAAAAAATTAATATGGGACTTTTATCAAAGAAAGACGCACAGTTAATCACAGACCCGCTAACAGATGATAACCCTGTTACCATTCAAGTACTAGGTATTTGTTCTGCATTGGCAATTACGGCAGAATTGAAAGCATCTATTGTAATGGCAATAGCCGTGCTGTTTGTGTTAGGTATAGGAAATGTTGTTATCTCATTAATGAGAAACATCATTCCTTCAAAAATTAGAATTATAGTGCAATTAATTGTAGTGGCAACCTTAGTAATTATCGTTGATTTAGTATTGAAAGCTTTTGCTTATGAATTGAGTAAAACTTTATCTGTTTTTGTAGGATTAATCATTACCAATTGTATTATTATGGGGCGTTTTGAAGCCTTTGCTTTGGCAAATGGCCCATGGAAAGCTTTCCTAGATGGAATAGGTAATTCATTAGGATATGGAGTAATATTAATTATAGTAGGTTTCTTTAGAGAGCTTTTAGGTTCTGGTACCTTATTAGGATTTAAAGTATTAGGAGACCCAATTGCAAAAACAGGAGTTTATGCTTTTGGTTATGAAAATAACGGATTTATGTTGTTAGCACCTATGGCATTAATTGTATTAGGAATTATCATTTGGATACAACGTAGTAGAAACGAAGCATTAATAGAGCATTAGACTAGTTGGCAGTGGTCAGTATTCAGTTAGCAGTAAATAAAATAGTAAAAAGAATAGAAATGAAATTTCAAAACTTATTAGCATATAAAAAATCATTTGATTTGGCAATGCAAATATTTGAAGTGTCTAAAAATT
>JAJRPL010000155.1 GCA_024280815.1 Bacteroidota bacterium | reverse complement strand
TTCTTTATGGTATCAGTAGTGATGTCTTGTGCATTGCCCAGTAATGCTGTAAAAATAAAGACTAAGAGTATTAGGTTGACCTTTAATTTTTTAATCATTCTTATTTTATAATTTGTTCGCTCGTTTTACCAAAGCGTCTTTCTCTGTTTTGATACTCAACAATTGCTTTGAAAAAATCTTCTTTTCTAAAATCTGGCCATAATACATCTGTAAAGTAAAATTCGGCATATGCGATCTGCCATAATAAGAAATTACTAATGCGTTTTTCACCACTTGTACGTATCAAAAAATCAACGTCGGGCAAAGTAAATGTATATAAATGATTATTTATAATTTTTTCATCAATTTCTTCGATTAAAAGCTGCTTATTAACAACTTTTTTAGAAATATTTTTGATAGTATTAACAATTTCTTCTCTTGAACCATAACTCAACGCCAAATTTAACACCATCGAAGTATTATTTTTAGTCAATTCTATAACTTCTCTTAGCTGTTTTTGAGCTTTTTTTGGTAAACTTTCAGTTTGACCAATAGTCTGTAGTCTAATATTCTTTTTTTGAAAGTTATCCAATTCATCCTTTAATGAGCTCACTAATAAATTCATTAAAGCTTTGACCTCTGTTTTGGGTCTACTCCAATTTTCTGTTGAAAAAGCGTACAACGTAAGTACTTCTACACCTAATTCTGAAGCGGCATCAATGGTTTGTTTTACTGCTTTTACACCATTTCGATGTCCTAAAACTCTCATCAAACCTTTTTGTTTAGCCCAACGCCCATTGCCATCCATAATTATGGCAACATGCTTAGGAATCTTATCAGGGTCGATTTGATTTAGTAAATTCATTATTATTAAAAAGCTTTGGTATAGCAACCTGGCCTACCAAATGCATAAACAAGTGTTACACCAGAAAACACATACCAATCATTACTTTTAGGATTCCCAAAAGTGTAATTGGGATAAGCACTCCCAACAATGGCATGGTTATTATAATCAATCACGTCTTTAAAAGTATATCTAAAAGAAGTTTCAAGAGCAATTTCTAAATTTTTGACTAATTTCATTTTATAGCCTACTCCAATAGGTACAACTAAAGAACTTGCTCTTTTTACTTTACCTCCTATTGAAACTATGGTATAGTTTACTGCACCAATTTCAGCAATAATGTAAGGCGTTTTAGTAAAGCCTGTTTTAGAAAGACTGTATTTAAAAAAACTAAACTCAACACCTAAAGAACCCTCAATTAGTGTATTAGAAAATGAAAGGCCTCTATTTCTTCTGAAATTGCTTTGTGCTTGAACATCATTACCTCTAACTCTAGAAATAATAGCTGTCCCTCTAAAAGTAATTCTAGGAGTATAGTTAAATTTAGCAATACCACCAACAGCCATTTTATTGGGGTTGATATAATATTCAGAACCAATATCTCCAATATAATTACTACCACCAAAAAAGCCTCCAATACCGTACAATTGTGAAGAAGCAAAACTAGTTGATAATAAAAATAAGTAAATTAAAAGTTGTCTTTTCATCATTTAAAATGTTTGCAAATATAATTAAATCAAATCGTTTTAAAAGGATTGGCTTCTCTTTTTTGATAAACAGTTTTAAAGTTAAAATATTGTTTCAAAGTCTATTAAGTTTTAACAAAAACTGTTAAAAAAACTTTCAACCCACTTTATGCTTTTAACAGGTTTAATTCCGTTTATCTTCTCCCCAAAGTAATTTTTCTCTTAAGGTTTTAATAAAAGTTTGTTGGTTTAATTGAATAGTTTTTAACGAAAAATCAGCTTTTTTAATTATAATTTCAGTACTGTTATCAATAATTATTGTGCGTGAATCTAATGACAACAAGGCGTGCTTTTCTCTAGCTACAACCTTTAATTTTATTTTAGTTTGGTCAGGTATTACTAATGGTCTTGCATTTAAATTATGTGGTGCAATAGGCGTCAATGCAAAACTTTTTGTGCTAGGTGTAATTATTGGCCCACCACAACTTAAAGAGTATCCTGTTGAACCAGTAGGCGTAGCAACTATCAACCCGTCAGCCCAATAAGAAGTCAAATGTTCATCATCTAAATAGGTGTCTACAGTAATCATAGAAGTTGTATTTCTTCTACTTACAGAAACCTCATTCAACGCAAAATTTATATCAGATAATTCTTTATTTTGTTGATTAGTATTCACAGTCAACAATGTTCGTTCATCAATTTTATATTCCTTAGCTATCAGTAAATCAATAGCCTCAGAAATATTTTCTTTTTGAACAGTTGCTAAAAATCCTAAACGACCAATGTTAATTCCCAACACCGGAATGTTTAAATCTCTCACATAAGTAACCGCTCTTAAAAAAGTACCATCACCACCAACAGTGAGCATTACTTCAAAAGAAGTATCTAAATCTTTATAACTGTTAAAAGTCAGGTATTCTTTTTTAGGAAAATCATTAACCTTAATCAGATTGTAAAAATTCTCTTCAATTAAAACTTCAATATTCTTTTCA
>JAJRPL010000154.1 GCA_024280815.1 Bacteroidota bacterium | reverse complement strand
AGAATGTCTAACTACTTTTTCTGTGTTAGAACCTACTAACATTTCTTTTAATCCAGTAGCTCCTTGAGAGCCCATTACAATTAAATCGGCTTTGTATTTTTTACTTTCTTGAATAACACCATCAAATGCTTTGTGAAATTTTACATCTTCAGTGATTTTAATTCCTTTAAAAAAAGAAAGTTTTTTAATTTTTTCAAATTTCTTGTGAATGGCCTTCATGTAGAATATTGCTTGTGCACCACCTTTCATGTTGTTATTGTCTAGCGGGTCAATAGTTTCTGAAGGGATGTCTAACATGTGTAATAAAATAATTTCACTGTTTGTTTTTTTGCAATAGAAGCTGCTGCCTTACAAGCATATTTGGCTTCATCTGAAAAGTCAATTGGGACAAGTATAGTTTTCATAATTTCGAGTTTATTTAGGTTTAATATTATACAATATACTATTTATAACGATAAAAATCAATGATTCTTGTCATTCTTAAATATAGTTTATATATTTGCATTCGTAAATAATGGTATTTAAGGAATGAAGGGGACGAAAAGTCTCCTTTTTTATACAAAAGAAGTGAGAAGTATTGTTGAGAAATTAGTTGAGGAAGCTATTCAAGAAAATCCAAAATTATTTTTAATTGATTTGAAAATATCATCAGACAATACAATTGTTGTTGTAGTCGATGGGGATGAAGGAGTGACTGTTAAAGAGTGTATGCGAATTAGCAGACACATTGAGCATAATTTAGATAGAGAAACTACTGATTTTTCTTTAGAAGTAGGTTCTCCAGGTCTGACTGAGCCATTGATAAATATAAGGCAGTACAAAAAGAATTTAGGTAAAAAATTAGCCGTAAAAACTGAAACAGAAAAATTTGAAGGCGAATTGGTAAAAGTTGATGAAAATGAAATTGTCTTAGAATGGAAAGCTAGAGAGCCTAAACCTATTGGCAAAGGAAAAGTAACTGTAGTTAAAACCGCAGTTTTGTCATACGAAAATATAAAACAAGCAAAAGTGAAATTAAAATTTTAATTGAAGAGAGCATGGAGAACATCGCGTTAATAGAATCTTTTTCTGAATTTAAAGACGATAAAAGTATTGATAGAGTAACACTTATGTCAATACTCGAAGAAGTGTTTAGAGCAGCATTGAAAAGAAAATATGGGTCTGATGATAATTTTGATATTATTATTAATCCTGATAAAGGAGATTTAGAAATTTGGAGAAATAGAATTGTCGTAAATGATGGTGAAGTAGAAGATGAAAATGCTGAAATAACATTGTCAGAAGCTATAAAAATTGAGCCAGATTTTGAAGTGGGTGAAGATGTGTCTGAAGAAGTTAAATTAGAACATTTAGGTAGAAGAGCTATTTTAGCTTTGCGTCAGAATTTGATTTCTAAAATACATGAACATGATAATACAAATATCTTTAAATATTTTAAAGAATTAGAAGGTGAAATTTATAGTGCAGAAGTACACCACATTAGACACAATGCAATCATTTTATTAGATGACGATGGTAATGAGCTAATTTTACCAAAAAGTGAGCAAATTAGGTCTGATTACTTTAGAAAAGGAGAATCTGTGAGAGGTATTATTAAATCGGTTGAATTACGTGGTAATAAACCAGCCATAATAATGTCTAGAACGTCTCCTGAATTTTTAGTAAAATTGTTTGAGCAAGAAATCCCTGAGGTGTTTGATGGTTTAATCACGATTGAACGTGTTGCTAGAATACCTGGCGAAAAAGCTAAAGTAGCAGTAGATTCTTATGATGATAGAATTGACCCAGTAGGAGCTTGTGTAGGTATGAAAGGTTCTCGTATTCATGGTATTGTTCGTGAATTAGGTAATGAAAATATTGATGTAATTAATTATACTAAAAACGATCAAATTTTTATCGCTAGAGCTCTAAGCCCTGCAAAAGTAACTTCTATGGAAATAAAAGAAGTTAAAGAAGGAGAGAAGCCTAGAGTAGATGTGTTTTTAATGCCAGATCAAGTTTCTAAAGCAATTGGTAAAGGTGGTGTTAATATACGTTTAGCAAGTCAATTGACAGGTTATGAGTTAGATGTTCAACGTGAAGGATTAGCTGATGAAGATGTAGAGTTGACTGAGTTTTCTGATGAAATAGAAGCTTGGGTAATTAAAGAATTTAAAAATATAGGTTTAGATACTGCAAAAAGTGTATTAGATTTAGATGTTGCAGATTTAGTGAAGAGAACAGATTTAGAAGAGGAAACTATTTTAGATGTTCAACGTATATTAAAAGAAGAATTTGAAGATTAAACTTCAATAAAAAAGTAAAAATATAAGAATTGTATGGCTGAGACCAAAACATTGAGGCTTAATAAAGTTTTAAGAGAATTAAATATTTCTCTAGATAGAGCTGTAGAGCATCTTTCAAGCAAAGGCTTTGAGATAGAAGCTAGACCTACTACCAAGATATCTGGTGAGGTATATAATGTACTTTTAGATGAATTTCAAACCGATAAAAGTAAAAAAGTAGCTTCAAAAGAAGTAGGCGAAGAAAAGCGTAAAGAGAAAGAAGCCTTACGTGTTTCTCAAGAAAAAGAGCAAGAAGAAAAACGCTTAAAAGAAGAAGCTAAGAAAGAAGTTTTTAAAGCAGAGTCTGAAAAATTAGCAGGTGTTAAAAAAGTTGGTAAAATAGATCTTGAAGCCAAAAAATCTACTAAAGAGGAAGTTAAGGTTGAAAAACCTACAATTAAAAAGAAAGTTGAGAAGAAAGAGGAGGTAGCATCTAAGAAAGAAGAAGTT
>JAJRPL010000153.1 GCA_024280815.1 Bacteroidota bacterium | reverse complement strand
TGCCCCTTGTGGTGCTTGCAGACAAAGTATTGCTGAGTATGAAAATAAACAAAAAGAACCTATCATAATTTATTTTATGGGAGAATCAGGTCAAATCATTAAAGTAAATTCTTTAAAAGACTTATTACCTTTCGGATTTGATAGTAGTTATCTGTAATTATATTTCTAACCCTTTCCAAAGGAAAAGGAATTCTCGTTAATTTTATTTATTCCAAAAAAAATCAAAATATGACCGATATTCAAAACAGAGAAAACATTCATTTTATCATGTCAGAGTTCTATGTGAAATTGCTAAAAGATGATTTGATAAAACATTTTTTTGATGATATTATGAAGAACAATCATTTAGAAGAACATCTAAATATCATCACCGATTTTTGGAACGCAATTTTATTCAACGCAACTGATTACCAAAGAAATGCCATGCACCCACATTTGATTTTAAACCAAACAAAACCCTTTAAAAACGAACATTTTAAAAGATGGCTACTTCATTTTAATGCTACTATTGATGAAAATTTTACGGGTGAACAAGCAGAAATGGCAAAAACAAGAGCTCTTTCAATTGCCACTGTCATGGAAATAAAGATGATGAATTCTTAAAAAATCAATTGATAAATTATCAATAACTTAAAAAATATTTTTTTTACGAACTACTTATAGAATTGAATTTAAAATGTTTTAACTTCGCTATCCTATAATTAAATTTTAAAGCTAAATGAGCTCAGTTATCACCGGAATTGGTAGTTATATACCAAAAATAATAAAAAAGAATAGTGACTTTATTAATGAAGATTTTTATACTGATAAAAATGAAGCTATTACGATCTCTAATGAGGTTATTATTAAAAAATTTAAGGCGATAACTGGTATTGAAGAGAGACGTTATGCTTCAGACAACCTTGACTCATCTGATTTAGCTACCATAGCCGCTCAGAAAGCTATTGATGATGCAGGTATTGATATGGAAGAGTTAGATTATATCATAGTAGCACAAAACTTTGGTAATATTAGAAAAGGAGAAGTTCAAAGTGATTTTTTACCAAGTTTAGCGTCTAGAGTAAAACATAATTTACGAATTAAAAACCCCAATTGTGTAGGTTATGACCTGGTTTTTGGTTGCCCTGGATGGATTGAAGGTTTGATTCAAGCAGATACCTATATCAAAGCAGGTTTGGCAAAAAAATGTTTAATCATTGGTACTGAAACTTTATCAAGAGTTATTGATAAATATGATAGAGATTCCATGATTTTTTCTGACGGTGCTGGAGCCTGTATTTTAGAAGCAGCAGAAAATACTACTACAGGAATCTTAAGTCATATTACCGCAACACATACCTATGATGAAGCTTATTTTTTAAGTTACGGAAAATGCAATAACTTAGAAGCTGAGCAAAATACAAGATATATGAAGATGGCTGGTCGTAAAATATATGAATTTGCTCTAAATCATGTCCCTTTGGCTATGAAAACTGCTTTAGATAAAAGTAGCATTGACATCAAAGATCTAAAAAAAATATTTATCCATCAAGCCAATGAAAAAATGGATGAAGCCATAGTAACTCGGTTTTACAAACTCCACGACATATCAATGCCAGAACATATTATGCCAATGAGTATTAAAAAATTAGGTAATAGTTCTGTAGCTACGATACCAACGTTACTTGATTTAGTGAGGAATAATAAAATAGAAAATCATCAAGTCAATAAAGGAGATATTATCATGTTTGCTTCAGTTGGTGCTGGAATGAATATAAATGCTGTTATTTATAGATACTAGCTTAATTTTATTTTCGATATTATTATACTTATAATTTAAGATATAGCATTGCCATAAAAATAATAATGAATATCTTTCAACTTTATAAAATTACACTTTGATAAATTATATTAAATATATTGGCGGGTATTTTTTAATGTTAAAAGAGGTTTTTAAAAAACCCCAAAAAGGCTCTATTTTTAGGGAGTCTCTATTTAAAGAAATTGAAGATTTAGGTATCAACTCTATTGGTATTGTAGCTTTTATTTCATTTTTTGTGGGTGGTGTTGTTGTGATACAAACAGCCTTAAATTTAGATAGTCCATTAACCCCCAAATATTTAATCGGTTATGCTTCAAGAGAATCTTTGATTTTAGAGTTTTCACCAACTTTAATATCAATAATTCTTGCAGGAAAAGTAGGTTCATATATCACCTCAAGCATTGGTACAATGCGTGTTACCGAACAGATTGACGCCTTAGAAGTTATGGGTATTAATTCTTTAAATCATTTGGTGTTACCAAAAATAATCGCCAATGTTTTCTTTTATCCTTTTGTTATTATTATCAGTATTTTTCTTGGGATTTTTGGAGGTTGGGTAGCTGGAATTTTAACTGGTCTGGTAAGTTCTGCAGATTATATATTCGGAATTAGAGCTGATTTAGAACCTTTTCATATTGTATATTCTATGATTAAAACTGCAATATTTGCTTTTGTAATAGCTTCAATACCTGCGTATCATGGTTTTTATGTGAGTGGCGGTGCCATCGAAGTTGGGAAAGCGAGTACTAGAGCTGTAGTTTGGACTAGTATTGTAATTATTGTTTTGAATTACTTTTTAACTCAAATGCTATTAGGAAAATGATTGAAGTAACAGATCTCTATAAAGAATTTGATGGAACACCCGTACTAAAAGGAATTT
>JAJRPL010000152.1 GCA_024280815.1 Bacteroidota bacterium | reverse complement strand
TATAGCAATAGGGCTCACCTCTTCCCATCCCGAACAGAGAAGTTAAGCCTATTAGCGCAGATGGTACTGCCATTGGTGGGAGAGTATGTCGTCGCCTTTCTTTTAAAAAACACTTATCCGTTTAGATAAGTGTTTTTTTTTGATTAAAATTGAAAATACTTACGCTCTAGTAATTTAGTATAAAGTGTTATATTTACTCTCTAAAACCAAAAAAATGAACTTTCTAGAACCTAGTAAATTAAGAACAATTAGTGTAGTGGGTAGTGTCCAATTCTGTGTGTCTGCCTCATCTCGACTTATAATATTTGAAGGTAGTGTCCAATTCTGTGTGTCTGCCTCATCTCGACTTATAATATTTGAAGCGTGCAAATTTTAGTTAAAATTTCACTTTTTCATTTAATTTTGTATCAAATTTAAAATTATATATTGGATATTTCATGATACCGTCCAAAAAAGTGTGTCTGAGATTACTTAAAGAATCATCTCAACTTATAAATTTGAAGTTAGCAATAACTTAAAAGTATAAGGGCTTGATTTTGATGTGCATAATGATGATATCTTTTTTGAAGAATTAAAACCGTATAGGAAATAAACAAAAAATCTATTAGGCTTTAAATGTTCTCGATACAATTTTCTCATTTTCTCTAAAATCACTCGAACTGACTTTAGATGTCAATTGAAGACTATACCCCTAACAAATCACCAGTACCTTTGGTAGGTAAATTTGTTTGTCCCATTAAGAAAAAGTCAACCTCTCTTGCAGCTTCTCTACCTTCTGAAATTGCCCAAACGATAAGAGATTGCCCTCTGTGCATATCGCCTGCGGTAAATACTTTAGAAACGTTTGTTTGATAGTTTCTAGCTTTATAATTGCTACGTGCATCTAAATCTAACCCTATCTGCTCGCTTAGTGTTTTTTCTGGACCGGTAAAACCTAGAGCTAATAATACTAGGTCACAATCCCACGTTTTTTCAGTATTAGGCTTTTCAATTAATTCAGGGCGTTGCCCAGGTTTGATTTTCCATTCAACCTCTACTGTTTTTAAAGCTGTGAGTTCTCCTTTTGCATTAGTAACAAACTCTTTGGTGTTTATCAACCAGTTTCTCTCACAACCCTCTTCATGTGAAGAGCTAGTTTTTAATTGTAAAGGCCAAAATGGCCAAGGTGTTTTTTCGCTTCTTCCAACAGGAGGTTTCGGCATAATTTCAAAATTCGTAACCGATTTTGCTCCTTGTCTATTAGATGTACCCACACAATCAGAACCTGTATCACCACCTCCAATTACAATAACATCTTTACCAGTTGCAGAAATAGCTTCTTTTTCAAATTTACTGCCAAATAGAGTTTTAGTTTGTTGTGTTAAGAAATCCATTGCTTGTTCTACGCCTTTACTATCAATTCCTTTTACTGGGATGCTTCTTCTTAATGTTGCTCCTCCACATAATACTACAGCATCAAAATTATCTAAATTTTTAATATCGTAATTTACACCAACATTTACATTGGTTTCAAAAAGAATACCTTCTGCTTTTAATATATCAACTCTTCTGTCAATAATTTCTTTTTCTAATTTGAAATTAGGTATTCCGTAGCGTAATAATCCTCCAATAGCATCATCACGTTCAAAAACAGTAACTGTATGTCCTGCTCTATTGAGTTGTTGAGCTGCTGCTAATCCTGCTGGACCCGATCCAACAATAGCAACTTTTTTATCAGTACGTGTTTTTGGAGGTTCGGCAACGATCCATCCTTCTTGAAAGCCACGTTCAACAATATTTTTTTCTATATTTTCTATAGAAACAGGGTTTTCAATCAAACCTAATACACAAGCTTTTTCACAAGGTGCTGGGCATAACCGCCCTGTAAATTCAGGAAAATTATTAGTAGAATGTAAAATATGTAATGCTTTTTTCCATTCGCCTTTATAGATCATGTCATTAAAATCAGGAATTAAATTTCCAAGAGGACATCCGCTATGGCAAAAAGGAACACCACAATCCATACAACGAGCACCTTGTTTTTCTAGGTCTTCATTTTGTAATGAAATGGTAAATTCTTTGTAATTATTGATACGCTTTTTAACAGCAATATTAGCTTCATCTTCACGCTTGTATTTTTTAAATCCTCTTAATTCTCCCATGGTTATGCTGTTAATTGTTTTTCTTTTGATTCTTTAGCTAATCTTTCTAAGGCGTTTTTATAATCTGTAGGAAATACTTTAATAAAGTGTTTTACAGAAGTATCCCAATCTTTTAAGAGCTTGCTAGCTAATTTACTATCTGTATATTTCAAATGTTTTTCTAACATTTGTTTTAAATCATTTATATCAGTTTCATTTAAAGAGACTAATTCTACCATTTCTAGATTGCAATTTTCAGTACTAAAAGTTTTATCTTTATTATATACATAAGCAATACCACCACTCATTCCAGCAGCAAAATTTCGTCCAGTTTTTCCTAATATGGCTACTTTACCACCTGTCATATATTCACAACCATGATCTCCAATACCTTCAACTACAGCGGTTATTCCTGAGTTTCGTACACAAAAACGTTCTCCTGCAATTCCATTTATATAGGCTTTCCCTCTTATTGCACCATAAAAACAAACATTACCAATAATGACATTATCTTCAGCTAAGAAATCAGCTACTTTAGGTTTTTTAATGATAATTTTTGCTCCAGATAATCCTTTACCCAAATAATCATTGGTTTCACCTTCTACTTTTAATGTTAAACCGTTTGTTGCAAAAGCACCAAAGCTTTGTCCAGCTGATCCTGTAAATTTTAAATTTAAGGTATCAGGTGGAAGTCCTTCTTCTCCATGAATTTTTGAAATTTCATTACTTAATATGGCACCAACCGATCTGTCAGTATTGTGAATTTGATAGGATAAAGTTGTCTTTATTTTATTTTGGATGGCAGCTTTGGTATCATATAAGATATTAATATCCATAACATTATCCAATTCATGGTTTTGCTCTTCAGTATTAGACAGATTGGTTTTA
>JAJRPL010000151.1 GCA_024280815.1 Bacteroidota bacterium | reverse complement strand
TAGACAAATTCGAATTTTGAGTAAACAAATTTTTATCAAACTATTTCTTAGTTGTTTTTTAGTTGTTTTTTTTAGTTGTTCTACTAAAAAAAATACACTTATAAACAGAAATATGCATGGGCTTTCTACAAAATTCAATGTATTGTATAATGGCCAAATTGCTTTCGACCAAGCAAAACTTCAAATAGACGACAATTACGAAGATAATTTTTGGAAATTACTACCTATTGAACCTTTAAAAATTGAAGAAAAAGTTATTGAAGTCTTAAACTTACCATCACCCTCTAAAGACAAACCTCAACAAGAATCTCAAAGTGAAAGTACCGCTCAAGGTTTTGAAAAAGCCGAAGAGAAAGCCATCAAAGCCATACAGAAACATTCAATGGAAATTTATAACGTAGAACGTAATAAACAAATTGACGATGCTTATCTATTATTAGGAAAGGCTAGATATTATTCACAACGATTTGTTCCTGCTCTTGAAGCTTTTAATTATATTTTAAAAAATTATACAAATACTGAGTTAAAGGACAAAGCTAAAATTTGGCAAGCTAAAACTTTAGTTAAATTGCAAAATGAAGAATTAGCTCTTGAAACTCTTGAGTACCTACTCAAAAATAAAACCCTACCTCTTGAAATTTTTGAAGATGGTCATACATCTATGGCAATGGCATATCAAGCCATTGACAGCACAGATTTAATGATTAAACACCTTGACAGTGCTGTACTATTTTCAGTTGACCCAAAACAAAAAGCAAGAAATCTGTTTATTTTAGGACAATTATACAGAAATGAACAAAAAATTGATTCTTCAAATCTATATTTTGAAAAATTAATTCAATTTAAAAAAGCACCTTATCGCTATAAAATTCACGCTCAAATTGATAGAGCAAAAAACTATACAGAAAAAGATAGTACAGCTCAATTATTAAGCACATTACAAAAACTAATTAAAGAAAGAGAGAATAGACCTTATCTAGATGAGTTGTTGTATCAAAAAGGAGTTATTGAGGCACAAAATGATAGTATTAAAACTGCAATTATAGATTTTGAAAAATCGCTAAGAATAGAACAAGGTAAAGAATTTCAAAAAGAATTAACCTATGAACAATTAGGTAATATTTATTTTGACAATGTAAAATTTGAAATGGCAGGTGCATACTATGATAGTATTATACTGATCACAAAAAACAAAAACGAAAAGCGAATTAGACGCATTATTAGAAAACGCAAAAGTTTAGAAGAAGTCATTGCTTATGAAACTATTGCGAAGAGTAATGATAGTATTTTAAAAGTTGCTAGTCTACCAAAGGCTGAACAAGAATTATTTTATCAAAAACACATTGATAGTCTTAAAAAAATAGCTGAATTAGCAAAAATAAAACTTGAGAATTCATTAAAAACTACAAATGGCTTTGGTGGTTCTACCACAAATGATGATAATTCCGTAGGCAAATCTAAAGGTGGTAAATTTTACTTTTACAATACTAGTGTTGCAGGATTTGGAAGACAAGAGTTTAACAGAGCTTGGTGCAACAGAGCCTTAGACGATAATTGGCGATTGTCAGCAAAAAAAGCACTTAAACGCAATCCTAAAGAAATAGAAGTTCTAGCAGCTGAAAACACCTTTGACACTTCGAAAAAATACGAATTAGATTATTATATAAGTAGAATTCCTACAGAAAAAAAAGCACTTGATAGTATCATAACTTTACGAAATGATGCATATTATAAACTAGGAATCATCTACAAAGAACAATTTAAAGAATACCAATTAGCGGCCGATAAATTGGAGAACTTATTAAGTTTTAACCCAAAAGAAAAGTTAATTCTCCCAATAAATTATCATTTGTATAAAATATATGCTAATTTTGATGAGGTAAAAAGCAATAAATACAAAGATGTAGTCGTTAACAATTATCCAGATTCAAGATATGCAACTATTATCTTAAATCCAGACAAAATAGCAGCTACTGAAGACGAACATTCACCTGAAGCTATTTACAATGATGCTTACTGTGATTTTGATTTTCAACATTATGATAGGGCCTCGCAGAAAGTAAAAAAAGCAATTAAACAATTTGAAAGCGAAGCTATAATTCCGAAATTAGAATTATTAAAAGCTTACATTCAAATGAAAACTAAAGGATCAATTGCTTTTAAAGAGGCATTAAGTTTTGTCGCTTTAAGTTATCCGAATACTGAAGAAGGTAAACATGCTGTTGAAATTTTAGACAATATTGACAGTTACAATTCTTCTAATATAAATGAAAAAATAGACAATTAAAAAAAAGAAATGTTTTTTATAACAATTTGATATTACTCCCCTAAGTGATAAAAATGAGTGTAAACGGAGTGTAAATTAAAAAAAATAAAAATTATGTTTTCTGAAAAAAAAATTAACCCAACCCAAGTATTTGAACGTAACATTATTGGTAAAAATTCATCTTTTGTTGGTGATATAAAATCTGAAGGTGACTTTAGAATTGATGGTAAAATTGAAGGTAAAATTAAAACTTCTGGTAGAGTTGTTATTGGAAAAGATGGCTTTGTAGAAGGCACTATTGATTGTAGTAATGCTGATATTGAAGGTAAATTTTCTGGCAACCTTAATGTAGATCAATTATTATCTTTAAAAGCTACCGCAACAATTACTGGAGATGTTGTTTTAGGCAAACTTTCTGTTGAGCCAGGTGCTACATTTAATGCTTCATGTACAATGAAAGGTTCGGTAAAAGCATTAAAGAATGAGCAAAAAATCGAAAGGACAGCTTAATAAGTACATTCGTTTTACAAGTATTGGGTTTCAATTAGGAGCAACCATCTATCTAGCTGTTTACTTAGGAGAATGGCTAGATAATTATTTTTCAATGTCGAAAAAACTTTTTACTTTAGGGCTTATCTTAT
>JAJRPL010000150.1 GCA_024280815.1 Bacteroidota bacterium | reverse complement strand
TAATAATTTCGAATTACGTAAAGCTGTAGGTGAGCGTAAAATTGTAAAAGCCAATCAGATTATTAATTATTTTGGTGATAATCCTAAAAGTAATCCGTTGGTGATGACCATTTCTTTATTGAGTAGTTTTTTTACGCAATTGCTAATTTATCATGGTTTGAGAGATAAATCAAAAGGAAATGTAGCAAAGACGTTACGTGTGAATCCTTATTTTGTAGGTGATTATCAAAATGCAGCAAGAAATTACCCAATGCGAAAAGTATCACAAGTTATTTCTCTATTGAGAGATGCTGATGTAAAAAGCAAAGGTGTGGGTGCTCAAAACTTATCAAGTACAGATATTTTAAAAGAGTTGCTATTTAAGGTGATGCATTAATCACATTATTTCTATTGTTATTTTAATGGATAATGTCATTCCGACAGAACGACCTTAGGAGTGACGAGGAATCTCAAAACCTTAATTTAAGATTTCTCTTCGTTTGTTTTTCTCTTGACTAAAACTTCAACAGCTTCTTAACAACTTTAATTTCTTTATCCTTTTTAAAAACTATAAAATAGATTCCGTTTTTAAGTGAAGAAACATCTAAAGAGTTATTTAGAATTGGTTTTTTTAAAAGTACTTCTCTTCCAAAACTGTCATGTAAAATAATATCATCATAATTCTCTAAAGTTGAACCCTGAATAGTAACCTTGTCGGATGCAGGATTAGGAAAAACTTTAATATCATCATTATTTAATGAGGCTTGAAAAATTGACAAAGTTTTGCTTTCTTTAATATTGAAATTTGCAAAACGTATCGTTTCATTTCTTATATCATTAACATCCTTCAAATCTCTGTACAATCCCCATTTCGGGCGAATAAATTCAGCATCAGTCTTCCATGTTCTAATGGCATCCTTACTGAAATCTAATAATATTTTATCATCATTCATTGATTTTATTGTAATAGTATAAGCACCAATTTCTCCGTAAGTAACCGTTTCAGAAACCTCAACCCATTGTCCCTTTAATAATGCTAAGTCAATAGACTTTAATGTGATTTGCTTATCCATTTCTGCATAACGCAATTCTAATTGACTAGATTTCTTCCCTCTTATTGTAGTCAATGTGAAAAGAGGCAATTCTTCTTCAGAACCTCCAACAGCTTTTAACTGATGTATGTCCATTGCTTTTTTTGTAGAAGCTAGAAATTTTTCATCAAGTTTAAATTTCCAAGTATACGTAACAGTTTCGCCTGCTGTACCTAATAAGCTTTCAGGTGATTCAGCATCAAATTTGATTTTATGAAGATATTTTTTAAAATTTTCACATTTATAATTATCTGAAGCATTGTGTGTTTCGAATTGAAAAACAGGACTATTAATCTCTTCATCAAAAAATTCTTTAAAATGCCCACCAAAATTTTCTTGGCTACATTCATTTTTTGCTTCAAAATCTTTATCTGCTACAAGAATAGAGGTAGAGATTTTACTAGGATTAACTGTAATTTGAGAATAAGTAAACTGTAGTGTAAAGACACAACTTAAAATACATAAATTAAATTTCTTCATGATAAAATAATACATTAGGGTGTTTCGAAGTAATTTATGCTACATATAGTATGGGTAAATTTATAATTTGTTAATAAGTGCAAATGTATAAATTTATTACTTATAACAATACAAAAATAGGTAATATTTTTAATATATTATATTAATTACTTGATTTTAAGTGGTTTGAAAATATATTTTCATCTGTAATTAATCATTAATTTAACTGAATTTTAATAACTTATTAACAGGTTATGAATATCATTTTGAGTTGTTAACAATTTAAACGGCCTAACTATATAAATTAGTTACATTTTTTTTATTAGCCTACAGACTAATATTTAATCATTATTAGCCTACAGACTAATATTTAACGATTATTAGCCTACAGACTAATATTTTTTATATATTTGCAATATGAAACTAGTAAGTAAGAATTTTTACATTTGTAAAAATGATTAACTTGATTAGCGTGACAGGTAGTAAACTGCCCCGTTCTGAGGCTTCAGGAGTCGGAATGACAGATAAAAAATAATAACTATAAACAGATGAAAGCAGTATTAACAGGAGATTTAATTGACTCTACAAACTATAAGCCACAAGAGTTAGACGGTATTCTTAATGTTGTAAATGCAGAATTTGAATATTTTCGTAAAACACATCAAACCGATTTTAAAATTTTCAGAGGCGATAGCTTCCAAGGTGTTGTATTAGATCCTGTAGTAGCTTTAGACCTAGCAATTACAATAAAAACAGCGGTGAGTAAAATAGCAATACAAAATAAAAGTTCATCTGGTTTAACCGATTTTAGAATTGCCATCGGTATAGGTAATATCAATTTAAAACGAGATTCTATCTTAGAATCTAACGGAGAAGCTTTTCAATTTTCAGGAAAAACATTAGATACCATGAAAGGTGACTATCCGCGTTTATTATTAAAAACCGCTAATGAAGATTTAAATGATGAGTTCAATGTGCACTTTAGCTTGCTAGATAGTGTTACGAGTAAATGGAGTGTGGCATCAGCAGAAGTAGTCTATTATTTACACAAAGGAAAAAAAGAAACTGAAGTCGCGAAAATATTGGGGATTAATCAATCTGCGGTAAATCACCGTAAAAAAGCTGCCAATTGGGATGCCATTTCAATGTTGTTAAAGCGGTACAAAACTGCCATCGCAAATTATACAGCTAATGGAAACTAAACTACTTATCGTATTACAATTGGTTTTAGCACATGTGCTGACTGATTTTGTATTTCAGAATACCAAAATGGTATTGCATAAGCGTGCTCATAAAGAAAAATCATGGGTCCTATATATTCACAGTTTATTAGCCGGAATATTAACCTATGTTATTTTACAACAATGGACACGGTTTTTGGTGCCCTTAGCCATTGTAGTCACACATTTTTTAATTGATCTATGGAAGCTATACAAAGAAAAAGATAATTTGAAATACTTTATTATTGATCAGATTTTACATTTAATTATCCTCATTTTAGCTTGGTTATATCTAGTTCATGGGTTTTC
>JAJRPL010000149.1 GCA_024280815.1 Bacteroidota bacterium | reverse complement strand
TGGGTATCCTGAATATTTTGCTAAAGTCTTGAATGCTCCGAATTGGATTGGTATTGATATAAGCATAGATGGAGAACAACTAGATTTGTTTCGCTGTAAAAAAGTTGAAAACTTCAGGAGGGAGTTAAATATGAAAGAAGGATGGTTGGGACGTAGTTTTATTGCTATACTTCAAAATGGTGTAGAAATTAAGGTTGAAGCTAAACGTTTTTTAAGTTTGAATATTGATGAAGTAGGGGTAATACAATATGCCGTTACACCATTAAATAGTAATGCTGAGATTATATTTACACCTTATTTAGATAGTGGCATTACCAATGAAGATACAAATTGGGATGATAAATTTTGGGATACACTAAGTGTGAATTTTGAAAATAATCAGGCTTATATTGAAGCTCGTACCATGAAAACAGATTTTCAAACATGTACATTTATGCAGTCAAAATTTTTTGAGAATAATCAAGAGATAGAAGTTAAAGAAGTAGTTTCTAAAACTGAAACCAAAATAAGCTTAAGCTATTCAAAATCTGTATCACAAAATGAAACGTTAACTATTCATAAGTTTGGCGGTTATATTGTTGATAGGAATCATGATAAAAACAACTTAATTTCTACTGCGAAGGCAGTAATGTCAAAGGCTGTATCTTTAGGGTTTGATCAACTCCTTGTAGACCAAAAAATAGCTTGGTCAAAAATTTGGGATAGTGCTGATATCACTATAGATGGTGATGTAAAAGCACAACAAGCCATACGATTTAATATTTTTCATTTAAATCAAACCTATTCAGGGAAATATGCTGAACTAAATATTGGTCCAAAAGGATTTACAGGTGAAAAATATGGAGGAAGTACCTATTGGGATACAGAAGCCTATTGTATTCCTTTTTATATGGCAACTAAAGATCAACAAGTTGCTAGAAATCTCTTGGAATACCGATATAATCATTTGGAAAAGGCCATAGAAAATGCAGAGAAGTTAGGGTTCAAAAACGGAGCAGCATTGTATCCTATGGTAACTATGAATGGTGAAGAATGTCATAATGAATGGGAAATTACTTTTGAAGAAATCCACCGTAATGGAGCCATTGCTTTTGCAATCTTTAACTATTATCGCTATACAGGTGACTATAGTTATATCCCCGAAAAGGGACTAGAAGTATTGATTGGTATAGCTCGTTTTTGGTGCCAACGTGCTACTTTTTCAAAGGATAAAGATAAGTATGTAATTTTGGGGGTTACTGGCCCTAATGAATATGAAAATAATGTAAATAACAATTGGTATACCAATTATATTGCACAATGGTGTCTGAATTATACTATTAAAAATATTGAAAAAATAAAAACTGATTATAGTTTAGACTATAGTAGAATACTAAATAAAGTACAGCTTTCTAATGCTGAAATTGAACAATGGAGTAATGTAGCTGAAAATATGTACTTTTCTTATTCAGAGGAAAATCAAATCTATTTACAACAAGATGGTTTTTTAGATAAGGAATTAGTAACTGTAGAAGATTTAGACAAGTCAAACAGACCCATCAATCAAAAATGGTCTTGGGATCGTATTTTACGTTCTCCATACATCAAGCAAGCTGATGTGTTACAAGGGTTCTACTTTTTTGAGGATAATTTTACAACTAAAGAATTAGAACGTCATTTTGATTTTTATGAGCCGTTTACAGTTCATGAAAGCTCATTATCTCCTTGTGTGCATAGTATTCAAGCAGCAAAATTAGATAGAATGGAACAAGCCTATCAGTTTTATTTACGTACCTCTCGTTTAGATTTAGACGATTATAATCATGAAGTAGAAGAAGGTTTACACATTACATCTATGGCAGGAACATGGATGAGTATTGTTGAAGGTTTTGGAGGTATGCGTATAAAGAATAACACCTTGTTTTTTGACCCTAAAATACCAAAACAATGGATTGCTTATTCATTCAAAGTAAATTTTAGAAATCAAATTATCAAAGTTACTATAACACAAACCGAGACTTCTTTTGAAATTGATGGAGGAAGTAAATTAGATATTGTAGTAAATGATACAGCAGTAACTGTTTTGCCAAATAGCTTGGTGAAAATCTAAAGAACTATAGAAATTATGAAAAAAACAGGATTGTTAATTGCAGTAATTATTCTCCTTATAGGATGTAAAGAAGAGAAAAAAGAAAGCCAAAAATCAGTAGATATTAAAACAGAACTTGCTCCAGTTTCTGATGCTATGATGGAAAATGCAGTAATTTATGAAGCAAATATTCGTCAATACTCACCAGAAGGAACTTTTGAAGTTTTTAGAAAAGATATTCCAGTTTTAAAAGATTTGGGAGTGAAAATTATTTGGGTAATGCCTATCAATCCTATTTCTAAAATCAAAAGAAAAGCAGATGGAGATACGTTTACTAGTGATATTAAAGACCCAGTAGAACGTAAAAAATATTTAGGAAGCTATTATTCTGTTTCAGAATACAAGGCTGTAAATCCAGAATTTGGAAACCTAGAAGATTTTAAAAATTTAGTAAATACAGCACATGAAAACGGAATCTATGTAATTATTGACTGGGTACCTAATCATACAGGTTGGGATCATCCTTGGATTACTGCTCATCCTGATTATTATACACAAAATGAAAAAGGTGAAATTATTGACCCTATAAATCCAGAAACAGGAAAATCTTGGGGCTGGACAGATACAGCAGATTTGAATTATGACAATGAAAATATGCGTAAAGAAATGATTTCAGATATGAAATATTGGATTGATAATACAGCTATTGATGGTTTTAGAATGGATGTTGCCCATAAAGTACCTCCAGCCTTTTTTAAAGAAGCTGTAGAAACAATGGAAAAAGTAAGACCAATTTTTATGTTGGCTGAAGCTGAGCAACCAGAATTATTAAAGAATGGTTTTGATATGCAATATGCATGGGAAGGGCATCACATTTTAAATAAAATTTCTAAAGGTGAAGCTACTGTAAAAGAGTTAGATGCGTATATGCAAAAACTAGACACCATACTTGAAAAAGGCGATATTAATATGAATTTTGTGACCAATCATGATGAAAATTCGTGGAGCGGAACTCTAAAAGAACGAATGCCTAATAATAAAGAAATTTTTACAGCATTGACTTATGTATTACCTGGTATGCCATTAATATATAGCGGACAAGAATATGATTTAGAGCATAGATTAAAGTTTTTTGAAAAAGATTCTATCCCAAAAAACAGAGGAGAATATTTTGACTTATTGAAGAAGTTGGGTGAATTAAAAAACAGTAATCTTGCACTTAACGGAGGGAAAGATGCAGCATCTTATGAAAGGTTAGGAATTGGTAAAGAAAATGTAATGATGTTTAAAAGGTCAAAAGGAAATTACTCAATTTTATGCATAGGGAATCTTTCAAATAAACCAATAAGCTTTTCAGTACCTGTAAATGGTAATTTTAATGATTATATAAGTAACTCTAAATTTTCTATAAAAGAAAATCAACAGCTTACTTTTAAACCATGGGAATATAAAATATTGAGTGTTGAGAAATAATATAGCATAAAAAACCTTACTATTTGTAAGGTTTTTTTCAATTTAGTAGCGGGAACAGTCCCGACACTTCGGGAGAACCTGTGATTTTGTTTTGCTATATTATTTTTATTAAGTTTAAAGCATAAAAAAACCTTACTATTTGTAAGGTTTTTTTCAATTTAGTAGCGGGAACAGTCCCGACACTTCGGGAGAACCTGTGATTTTGTTTTGCTATATTATTTTTATTGAGTTTAAAGCATAAAAAAACCTTACAAATAGTAAGGTTTTTTTCAATTTAGTAGCGGTAACAGTCCCGACACTTCGGGAGAAC
>JAJRPL010000148.1 GCA_024280815.1 Bacteroidota bacterium | reverse complement strand
AATAAAAGCTCCTGTTAAACCAATAATTATTCCTAAAATTTTAAGAATTGTTATTTTTTCTTTTAAAATTATAGCAGACAATATTAACACTAAAATTGGAGTAGTTAGCATCATTACTGATGCACTTATAGGTGTGGTTAAGCTTAATCCTTTAAAAAAAGCTAACATATTAATAACTACTCCAAATATTGCAGCTAAGAAAATTCTACCATAGTCTGCTATTTCAATTTTTTCTTTAACGATAAATAAACCTGCAATCCAAAATAAGAGGGTAGCACCAAAAACCCTTAAAACAATCATTGCAAAAGGTTTAACGTATAAAGGCATTACATCTTTAGCTATGGTGTAGGTTACTCCATAAATTAATGCTGCTAAAAAAGCAAAAATTAATGCTATCTTTCTAGAATTCATGAATGGTTTTAATAATAAAGAGTAATGATAATAAAGTGTTTTATTATCATTACTCTTGCTTTTATTTGAAGATAATTAATGAGATTCTGAAATAAATTCAGGATGACATTTATTTTGCAGCATCATAACGTCTTTCAACTTCATTCCAGTTGATGACATTAAAAAAAGCATTGATATAATCAGGTCTTCTGTTTTGATAGTTTAAGTAATAAGCATGTTCCCAAACATCAAGACCTAAAATTGGAGTACCACCACAACCAACGCCTGGCATTATCGGGTTGTCTTGATTAGGTGTAGAGCAGATTTCAACTTTACCGCCTTTATGAACACAAAGCCATGCCCAACCAGAACCAAAACGAGTACCTGCAGCTTTAGAAAAAGCAGCTTTAAATTCGTCAAACGAACCGTATGCATCATTAATGGCATCAGCCAAAGCACCAGAAAGTCTTCCTTTTCCTTCAGGATTCATAACCTCCCAAAACAATCTGTGATTGTAAAAGCCACCTCCATTATTTCTAACAGCAGCATTATTCATATCTAGATTGTCAAGAATATCTTCAATAGACTTCCCTTCAAGGTCAGTGCCTGCAATAGCATTATTTAAATTGTTTGTATACCCGTTATGATGTTTTGTATGATGAATTTCCATTGTTCTTGCATCAATATGTGGTTCTAACGCATCGTAAGCATAACCTAATTTTGGTAGTTCAAAAGCCATAATTTTTTAGTTTTTTATTAAATTTAGTTTTATCAAAGATATAACTTGTTGTTAAAATAAAATCAAAAAGGGTATAAAAACTTTCTATTAATAGATAGAATTAAATTATTCTAACAGTTTTGTAACTCTTAATTTTTGCAAAGCATCAGAAGCCATACTAAAACTGACAGGTCTATCATTAAAATAATTAAGTAATTCAACTTTTTCTTCTAGTGTAGCCCCTAATTGATTTAATATATTTTGCAAGTGCATTTTCATATGACCCTTTTGAATGCCTGTAGTTGTCAATGCTTTTAAGGCAGCAAAATTTTGAGCTAAGCCAGCAACGGCTATTATTTGCATGAGTTCTTTAGCGGATGGGTTTTGCAAAACATCTAATGATAATTTTGCCAAAGGATGCAGTTTAGTTAAGCCTCCAACCGTACCCAAAGCAAGAGGGATTTCAATCCAAAATTTAAAAATGCCATTAGTAATTGAGCAATTAGTCAAACTTTTATAATGACCTGTTTTAGAGGCATAGGCATGAGTGCCAGCCTCAACAGCTCTAAAATCATTACCCGTAGCAATAACAACTGCATCAACACCATTCATTATTCCTTTATTATGAGTAACAGCTCTATAAGGTTCAACCTGTGCAATTTGTACAGCTTGATAAAATTTTTGAGCAAATTCAGTTGCATTTTCACCTAATTCGTCAATTTTACAACTGACCTCTGCTTTTACCAAACAATCAGGAATGTAATTTGATAGAATACTCATCACAATTTCTATCCCGAGGCTTCGGGATTCCTTTCTAAAAACTTTTGCGATTACTTCTAAACAGGAGTTGATAAAGTTCGCTCCCATACTGTCAATAGTATCAAAAGTAACATGTAACTGATAGTAATTGTCAAGTTTATCGGTTTTATTAATGAGTTCAATATTTAAAATTCCGCCTCCACGTTTACGCATGTTTTTGGTAATAGACTCTGTAGCTTCTAATAATTTTGGCTTTATCGTTGTAAAATATATCTCTAAATCGTCAAAATTATGGTTGTACATAAAGTGTACCTGACCAGATTTTATGGTAGAGATTACTTCGGTTTTGAATCCCCCTCTTTCGCTCCAAAATTTAGCCACTAAAGATGCTGCAGCAACAACTGAGCTTTCTTCAGTAACCATTGGTATCACATAAGGCTTATTGTTAATTATAAAGTTTGGTGCAACTGCATAAGGCAAGTAAAAATTAGAAATGGTATTTTCTATAAATTCATCGTGTAATTGTTGGAGTTTTTCGTCAGAATTCCAGTACTGCTTTAGTGTAGAGACTATTTTTGGGTCATTTTTTAAAAAATTGGAAACTAGCCAATCTATCTTTTCTTGTTTGTTGCGTTTTGAAAATCCGGTAACGGTTTTGGTCATTGATTTACAATTAATTTGAGTTCAAATATACTAAAACTAAAAAGTCTCTAGATTTAGAGCTGATATTTAATGAAATTTCCGTAAACTTGAAACAGAATTATAAAGTAGCTACTTTTATTAACTAAGAATTATAATGGAAATTAAATTTCAAACTAAAGAAGAAAGTAATAAAGCCCAGCAAGAAGCTTTTTTAAGACTCTCAAAAGCAGATCGCTTTTATTCTTTTTTACATTTGATGGAAAAAGTAAGCCAATTTCCGACAAAAGCTATAAAAAAGAACTCAACTAATTTTATTATAGAAATTACTGAATAAGATGCAGTGGGAAGAAAAAATAAATATTTTTTTAAAATTGGCTAATAAAAATAATGTTAGAATGTTGATGGTTGGTGGCGGAGCAGTAAATTTTCATGGCTATCAAAGACACTCAGCTGATGTAGATTTTTGGATAGAAACAACACCAGAAAATTTAAATAAGCTAATAATAGTTTTTAGAGAAATGGGATATGACATTACTGATTTTCCCGATAAAGTATATAAACAAGAACAAAATATTTCAGTTAAATTTTCACCAGTAGATTTAGATTTGGAACTAATTACTAGATTTTCTATTAATAAATCATTCAATCAAGCGTATAAAGAAAGTGAAGAAGTCAAGGTGAAAGGGCAAGAATTTTTACGATGGCAAGTCTTATCCTTAGATGATTTAATTGATAGTAAAGTAAAATCTGGTAGAACAAAAGACCTCTTAGATATTCAACAATTACAAAAAATTAAGCCATTTAAAAACTAACTATTTTTAATTATAAAACCCTTATATATGTCAACTACTACACTTCAACCACATCAAAGAGAATTATTCGGTCATCCTATAGGGTTATATGTACTCTTTTTTACAGAAATGTGGGAACGTTTTTCTTATTATGGAATGCGTGGTTTATTGACCTTGTATATTGCAACTTCAGCAACAGCTGTAGACCCAGGGTTAGGATGGAGTGGTAAAGACGCTCTATGGTTATATGGTTGGTACACCATGTTGGTTTATGTAGCTTCAATACCTGGAGGAATAATTGCAGATAAATGGTTGGGTCAAAAGAAAACCGTTATGCTTGGCGGTTTTTTGTTGGTTTTAGGACATATTACTTTAGCGATCCCTCAAAGTTGGGCATTTTTTACTGGATTAATATTAATTATTTTAGGAGTTGGAGGTTTAAAACCTAATATTTCAACTATGGTTGGAGGTCTTTATAAAAAAGGAGATATTAGAAGAGATAGTGGATTCACTATTTTTTATATTGGAATAAATATTGGAGCTTTCTTAGCAAGTATAACTGTTGGTATAGTTGCTTTTAAATACGGATGGCACTATGGATTTGGATTGGCAGGTCTAGGTATGATATTAGGGCAAATTGTTTATATATGGGGGCAAAAATTTTTAACTCATGTTGGAAATTTTATTGGAGATAAAAGCTCAAATATTGACCCTGAAATTGCAAAAAAACCACTAAATAAAATTGAAAAAGACAGAGTGATTGTTTTATTGATTTCCTTCTTAATTGTAATTGTATTCTGGGGTGCTTTTGAACAAGCTGGGGGGTTAATGAATTTATATACCGATACAAAGGTTGATAGAGTAATAGGCTTGTCTTGGTTGCCAGAAATTCCAGCAGCAGTATTTCAATCATTAAATGCAGGTTATATCATAATATTTGGCACTCTAATTGGAGGTTTTTGGATTTGGTGGAAAAAATCAGGAAAAGAATCTTCTTCAATATTTAAAATGGCTATTGGCACCATAATTATGGGACTTGGTTATGTGTTTATGATGTTTGCTTCTAAAGAAGCTTCTTCTGTAGAATTTGGTAAAGCAGCTATGGTTTGGGTGTTTTTAGCTTATTTTTTCCATACTATTGGAGAACTTTGTACTTCGCCAGTTTCTTTATCATTCATTACAAAACTAGCTCCGGTTAAATATGCATCTATTATGATGGGAGTCTATTTTGCAGCAACCGGATTTGGGAATAAATTAGCAGGTAATATTGGAGAGTCTTCACAATTAGAACCCTATGAAGGTAAAATGATTGCTAATAAAGAAGAAATTTTTAATTTCACGTCAAAAGATTCTATTGAATTTAAAGATAGAGCTACAAAAAAAATAACAAAAACATTTAAATACCCTATTGAGAAAGATAGAAACTTCAGTATAAAGTCAACGGTTTATTTAGAAAATGACAACATTATTTTTAACGATTATAAAAAGAAAACAAATATCAATCATTTATTTGATTTTGATAATAAAGCAGGTTTAAAAGCTTATCTAGTAGAAAACAAAGTAACCAAAGAATCACCATATCACGCTTCAATTTTATTTGAAAAAAATAAAGAAGAGTCTAAAAAAATTGAAAATGAAGGAGACGGTAAGAATTATGAGGTTTCATTCGTAATTGAAGAAGAACAAAGTAAGCAAGAGTATAATACCTTTAGAATGTTAGTAATATTTACCGTTGCCTTTGGTATATTATTGCTCTTATTTTTAAAGAAGCTAAAAAAACTCACCCACGGTGCAGAAGACAATGAACATGAAATACACAACGATGAAACTGAAGGGTTCGAATTGGCAGATAATTAATTTTTTTATAATCATTCAATCACCATTATATGAATACAGATATTGACAATCTTTTTAAAGATAAAGTACTTGGACATCCTGCAGGATTATTTGTTTTATTTTTTACAGAAATGTGGGAACGTTTTTCGTATTACGGAATGCGAGCCCTTTTAGTGATGTTTTTTACCGCATCTTTAACCGATGGAGGTTGGGGATGGCCTCGAGAACATGCTTTTGCAATTTTCGGGACGTATACTTCATTAGTTTACTTATCAACTTTAATTGGAGGTTATTTTGCAGATAAAATTATTGGTTATCGTTACGCGGTGTTGGTTGGTGCTTTATTAATGACGCTAGGTCATGGTTCTATGGCTTTAGAAACACCATTTTTCATCTATTTAGGATTAGGATTGTTGGTTTTTGGGAGTGGCTTTTTTAAACCAAACATGACGTCTATCATTTCTGAAATGTATGCTAATAAGCAAGAAAAAAAGGATGGAGCTTATACCATTTTCTATATGGGTGTTAATGCAGGTGCTTTTTTAGGAATTTTATTGTGTGGATATTTTGGTGAAAAAGTAGGGTGGTCTTGGGGGTTTGGACTAGCTGGATTTTTTATGTTTTTTGGATTGTTACAATTTTGGAAAGCTCAAGATATTTTTGGCGAAATTGGGTTAAAGCCAGAAAAAATTGATGAAAAAACTGTTGAAATTAAAGATGGTGAACCAAAATTAAACCCCTTTACTAATATTCAATTGGTTTTAATTGCAATTTCTGCAACTTTAGGGTTGGCGTGGATATTAAATGATCCTGTAGCCAAAATATCTGGTGGTAAGTACAATCTTTTTGATTTTAATTTATTTGGTCTTCAAGGCACAAATGTTATAATTTTAACGGCACTGGTACTTTTTTTAGTATTACTTATTATAAGACTCCCCAAGTATGATAAAATAACCAAAGATAGATTGCTAGCAGTAACATTTTTTGCATTTATAACCATTTTTTTCTGGGCAATTTTTGAACAAGCCCCAAGTTCATTAACAATATTTGCAAGAGATTATACCCAACGTTTATTAGAAGGAAATGCAGCATTTACCTTTAAAATTGTAAACTCTTTAATGACAATTATACCGTTAAGTATTATAACATGGGTATTATGGTTGTTGTTTAAAAAAACATTTAAAAAATATGCGATATCAAATATTATTTTAGGTTTCAGTTTTGTAATTATTTGGGCAATTGCAATTTGGATGTTAGCAACTGAATTTCAAAAAGATATTGCAGAAGTACCAGCATCTTGGTTTGGAGTATTGAATTCATTGTTTATTATTGCCATGGCTCCATTATTTTCTAAATGGTGGGAAAGTAAATACAATCCTAATGCCAATATGAAATATGCTATCGGGATGTTTTTATTAGGTTTAGGAATGGCATGTGTTGCCATAGGAGCTGCAGATATTGCCCCAGGAGCTAAAACAGCTTCAGTAAGTTTAATTTGGTTGGTATTGGTTTACTTCTTTCATACTATGGGAGAACTTTGTATTTCACCAGTAGCTCTTTCATATGTTTCAAAACTGGTGCCAGGAAGAATGATTGCAATGATGTTTGGCGTATGGTATTTAGCAGTGGCAATAGGCATGAAATTAGCGGGTGTTTTTGGAGAAGCCTCAGAAGGAATTGCTAAAACCGAAGGCTTAAGCTATTTCTTTTGGATATTAACATCAGTAGCGGTTGGTTTAGGTGTTTTTTCAATACTATCTTATCCTGTAATAAAGAAACTTATGCATGGTATTAAATAATACTAAAAAAGAATCTCAATCGTTCAATGTAATTAAGGCATAGTATTTGCGTCTTAGGTAAAAAACAAACTCATGAAAAAATTAATTATACTATTATTTATTGTAGGATCTACTTTAACAGCTTTTGCACAAAAAGGCGAAATCAATTGGATGACTATTGAAGAAGCTGTTGCAGCTCAAGAAAAAGAGCCTCGTAAAATTATGATGGATATGTACACCACTTGGTGTGGGCCTTGTAAAATGTTAGATAAAAATACGTTTCATAATGAAGATGTTGCTAACTATGTAAATAAAAATTTTTATGCAGTAAAATTCAATGCAGAAGGTGGCAAAACAGTTACCTATAAGGATAAAAAATATAAAAACCCAAATTTTGACGCTTCTAAAAAAGGAAGAAATAGCCAACATGAATTTGCTCAATTTTTGAGAGTTCAAGCCTATCCAACGATTGTTTTTTTAGACGAAAAAGCTGATGTAATTGCTCCTATTCCTGGTTATCAAACTCCAAAACAACTAGAAGTTTATTTAAAATTATTCGTTGCTGATAAATATAAAGAAGTGACTACCAAAGAACAGTGGGAGGCTTATCAAAAAAACTTTAAATCTGAATTTAAAGGGTAAATATTTACCTAGATAATAGAAAAATGAAACATACAATTTTTGCAATATTACTAATCTGTTCAATAACTACATTTGCTCAAGAAATAAAATGGCTAGATAGTTATGAAGAAGCTGCAAAGATTTCAAAAGAAACTAACAAACCTATCCTTGCTAATTTTACTGGAAGTGATTGGTGTAGATGGTGTAAAGTTCTAGACAAAGAGGTATTTAGAACTGACGAATTTAAAACTTGGGCATCAGAAAATGTGGTACTGTTAGAATTAGATTTTCCAAAAAAGAAAAAACTACCTTAACCCGCATTATTCATAGTGCAAATAAATCAAGAAATATTTTTTTTAAAATTTTGAAATACAGAAATGTCAAAAAACATCATAACTGTTTTAGACTAATTTTGTAAAAACAGAAGCATTTTATTGCTGTTTATGGGTT
>JAJRPL010000147.1 GCA_024280815.1 Bacteroidota bacterium | reverse complement strand
TATGGAAGATATTATTTTTTACGATAGATTGCAATTTGCGTTCACCATAACGTTTCATTATATTTTTCCGCAATTAACAATGGGTTTATCTTTAATCATTGTTTATTTTAAATGGAAATATTTAAGAAATAACATTGAAAAGTATAACAATGCTGCAAAATTCTTTATGAAAATTTTTGCCATTAACTTTACAATGGGCGTAATTACTGGTATTCCGATGGAATTTCAGTTTGGAACCAATTGGGCGAAATTCTCGGAACTAACGGGTAGTATAATTGGGCAAACACTAGCAATGGAAGGCTTATTTTCCTTCTTTTTAGAATCTTCCTTTTTAGCACTTTTTATTTTTGGTGAAAAATTAATGGGTCAGAAACTTCATTTTTTAACTGGTTTTCTAGTCTTTTTAGGTTCTTGGGCAAGTGGTTATTTAATTTTAGCTACCAATGCTTGGATGCAACATCCAGTTGGATTTGAAATTTTAGAAAACGGAAAATTTGTATTGGATAATTTTGGTGCCTTATTTAGCAACCCTTGGTTAATTCCTGCTTTTTTACATAATCAAATGGCGTCTTTAGTCACTTCATCTTTTATGGTTGCAAGTGTTGGTGCATTTTATGTATTGCGTCAAAAAAATGTGGAATACGGAAAATTATTCTTAAAAACTGGTGTGGTTTTCGGATTAGTAGCAAGCTTATTAGTTGCTTTCCCGACAGGAGATTGGAACGCTAAAAACGTAGCAAAATATCAACCAGCATCTTTTGCTGCAATGGAAGGGATTTTTGAAACCGAACACGCAGGTGCAGAAATTGTACTAATTGGGCAACCAAATATGCGAGAGAAAAAATTAGACAATAAAATCGCTGTACCTAATGTATTGAGTTTTTTAACCTACCAAGATTGGGATACACAGATAAAAGGAATGGATGAATTCAAAAAAGAAGAATTGCCAGATAATATTCCTGCATTGTATTATTCTTATCATATAATGGTTGGTTTAGGTACCATTTTTATTGGTGTTATGTTTTTGGCTGCATTCTTATTATGGCGAAAAAAACTAGTGCATTTTAAACCTTTATTATGGACGATTTTATTTCTCGTTCCGTTTCCATACATTGCAAATATTACAGGTTGGTATACCGCAGAGTTGGGCAGGCAACCTTATTTAGTTTATGGTTATTTAAAAACTGCAGATGGTATTTCGCCAACGGTTTCTTCAGGTAATACTTTATTTACTTTATTAGGTTTTGTTGCTTTATACTTGGTTTTAGGTTTGTTATTTTTAATTTTAGTAGGTAAAGCAATTCACGAAGGTCCAACTCAAAAACATTAAATTATGGAAATTTTTTGGTTTATAATTACATCCGTTATTCTGGCCGTATTTTTTATATTAGATGGTTATGATTTTGGTACAGGTATTATCCATCTTTTTTTAGCAAAAAAAGAAAAAGATAAAGAGGTCATCGCAAAAGCAGCAGGTCTGTATTGGGATGCTAACGAAGTTTGGCTAGTAGTTGCTGGTGGTATGTTGTTTATGGCTTTTCCAACCTATTACGCATCTGTGTTTAGTGGCTTTTATTTACCATTAATCATCATTTTATGGTTAATGATTTTTAGAGCAATTGGTTTAGAATTACGTAGTCAATTCAACTATCAAATGTGGAAAGATATGTGGGACACTTCCTTTGGAGTTTCTAGTTTGTTATTAGCCTTTTTCTTTGGTGTTGGTCTAGGAAACATTGTTCGTGGTGTTAATTTAGGCGGTGTAGAAAATGGCGTTTCTCTTTACGAAGGACATTATTTTTTCTTGCCATTATGGAATAGTAGTTTTAGTCCGTTAACCGAACATCCAGGTGTTTTAGACTGGTTTACAGTAATTATAGGATTTATTTCTGTAATTACTTTGGCAATTCACGGAGCCAATTGGGTGATTTTTAAAACAAACTCATCAATAAATCAAAAATTAAAAAAAATAGTTTTCAGATTAACATTAGTTTTAATAGTGTTAACAATATTTTCACTTTTAATTTGGGGAAAAATTAATAAAAGTGCTTTTGTTAATTTTAAACAAAATATAGTTTTATTAATTTTTCCTATAATTTTTCTTACAGGTTTATTTGGTTTATTATATGTAAATAAGTTTAAAAAAGAAATTTATGGGTTGCTATTTTCAACCTTATTAATACTTGGCGGAATTACAACTACACTGGCATCATTATTTCCTAACATTTTACCTTCAACAAATAATATAAACGAACCGTTAACAATCTATAATACTGGTACAAATGCGTATGCTTATTCTACCGCACTTGTTTGGGGAATAATAGGTATTGTGCTAATGATTGTTTACTTAATCATTCAATATAAACTTACAAAAGGAAAGATCGATAATAGAGATTACGGACATTAAATTATGAATGAATCATTAATTTCAATTATAGGAATATTAATGGGAATTATAGGTACACTTAGTTTCTCAAAATTTAATACCAAGTATTCTTTTGGTTTTACTGGCAATATAATTATTGGCGTATTTGGTGCTGTTTTTTTTACAAAATTAGTGAGTAGATTTGGTATAAACCCTTTTAAAATTGTAGCCAATAATGTGTTTAGTTTAAAACTATTTTTAGTGTATTTATTAATTTCGTTAATCGGCGGAATTATTGCCTTAATCCTTCTAAAAAAAGTAACAAAAAATATTAAATTTGGCTAAAATAAGCACATATAAAATACAAATTTATGGACGGGTTCAAGGTGTTGGATTTCGGCCATTTATTTTCAATTTAGCCAATTTGAATAAACTTGTAGGAAGTGTTTCTAACAATGCTAATGGTGTACTAATTTATATAAATTCTTCAGAAGAAAAAGCAACCTATTTTGTTGATCAAATTCTAAAAGGAAAACCAGAGGTTTCTATCATTACAAATCATTCTATTGAAGAAGTTTCATTTATTGCGTATACTAATTTCACCATAATTGTATCGGAAAGTAACCAACAAATAAATATTCCGTTAACACCAGATTTTGCAGTTTGTAAGGCTTGTAAAGAAGAGATAACAGATGAAAATAACAGGCGTTTTAATTATGCTTTTACAACGTGTGTTCATTGCGGGCCTCGGTATGCAATTACAACAAAATTTCCGTTTGAAAGAGAAAACACAACACTTGAAAATTTTAAGATGTGTTCTTCTTGTGAGTCAGAATATACCAATCCAAGTAATAAACGGTTTCATTCGCAAACCAATAGCTGTTCTAACTGCGGAATAACACTTCAATTAGTTGATAGTTCAGGTAATTTAGTTGAAGAAAATGAACAAGATATCATTCAAAAAGTAGCACAATTTATTTCAGAAGGAAAAATAATATCGATAAAAAACACCAATGGCTATTTACTATGTTGCGATGCTACCAATAAAGGAGTAATTAAAGAATTAAGAAAACGTAAAAAGCGACCAAACAAACCTTTTGCAGTTTTATATCCTTCAATTGAAGCCATTAAAAATGATTTTAACATAACTAAAAATGAGAAAACTGCTTTACAAAGTAGGGTCGCTCCAATAGTAATTCTTCAAAATACTAAAACCACCAAAATTAAAACAGAAACGGTTGCACCAAATCTCAATCAAACTGGCGTAATGCTACCTTCTTCATCGTTACTTGAATTACTATTACAATTTTTTAAAAAACCAATTATAGCAACCAGTGGAAATATTCATGGTTCACCTATTCTTTCAGATCAAAAAGAAGCACAAGAAGAATTGCAATATGTAGCAGATTATTTTTTGCATCACAATTTAAACATTGAATTTCCGCAAGACGATTCTGTTGTGAAATTTATTGATGAGCAACAAATTATTTTAAGACGTTCTCGTGGTTTGGCTCCAAATTATTTAGAAATTGAATCTAAAAATACAGCACCTTCTTTAGCAATGGGAGCACATTTAAAAAGTACGTTTGCTTTTGTACCAAACAAACACACTTATGTAAGTCAGTATTTTGGAAATTTAGATAACTTTGATGTTTTAGAACGCTATAAAAGCACTATTCAGCAATACGGAAATTTATTCAATTCAAAACCAAAAACTATACTCGTTGATAAACACCCACAATACCAAAGTACTATTTTAGGAAAAGAATTAGCATTAAAAAACAATGTAAAGCTTATAGAGATTCAGCATCATAAAGCCCATTTCGCAAGTGTTTTAGGTGAACATGATTTGTTTTCTTCAAAAGAAAAAATCTTAGGCGTTGTTTGGGATGGAACAGGTTTAGGAGACGATAATAATATTTGGGGAGGAGAGTTTTTTATCTATCAAAATCAAAAAATAAATCGATCAAATCATTTTGAATATTTTGATTGGATTGCCAACGATAAAATGGCAAAAGAGCCTCGTTTATCTTTGTTTAGTTTGCTAAATAACGACACACGCCATTTGATAAAAGAAAAGTTTACTGCAACCGAATGGAAAGTTTATAATAAAACTCTACAAAACAACACTCTAAAAACATCATCAGTTGGCAGATTGTTTGATGCTGTGGCTTCCATTTTAGATATAATTGATATAAACTCATACGAAGCGGAAGCAGCAATGTTGTTAGAAAACTATGCCATTTCAGCAAAAAATAAGAAGATTACGGATTTTTTAGAAGGTAATAACTATGAAACTATTCCTATTAAATTTTTAATGCAAACTATCATCAAATCATATAAAATAGATGGATTTTCTAAAACTTCTGTAGCACAATCATTTATCTACACTTTAGCAAAAATTATTATCAGAGAAGCCTTAAAAAATAAAATAACAATCATTGCTTGTAGTGGTGGTGTTTTTCAAAACTCTTTGTTGGTTTTAATGTTACTTCGTTTAGCAAAAAAAGAGGGAATTACTATTAAATTAAATCGTAAATTGTCTGCCAATGATGAAAATATTTCATTTGGACAATTAATGTATCATCAAAATATTAAAAATTAGAAAACTATGTGTTTAGCAATTCCAGGAAAAATAAAAAGTATAGAACTACAATATGGTGGTGCTTTACGAATGGCAAAAATTAATTTTGGAGGAATCACCAAAGAAGCAAGCCTTGAAATGTTACCAGAAGCAAATATTGGCGATTATGTATTGGTACACGTTGGCGTTGCTATTAGTAAAGTAGATGAAGAAGAAGCAAAAAAAACCTTTAAATACTTGAAAGAAATTGGTGAATTAGGTGATTTGGTAGATGTAGATAATTACATACCTGAAGATACAATTTCTGGAGAAATTTCTTTGGACGAAGTGACCAAAAAAGAAGGTAATTAATTTGTAAAAAGGATACTATTATGAAGTATATGAACGAATATCGAGATCCTGAATTAGCAAAAGAGTATCTCGCAGAAATAAAGAAAACCGTAACACAAGATTGGAGAATTATGGAGGTTTGTGGAGGACAAACACATAGTTTAGTCAAAAACGGAATTATAGATATGTTGCCCAAAGAAGTGACAATGATTCACGGCCCTGGTTGTCCAGTTTGTGTAACTCCTCTACATTTAATTGACAAAGCAGTGCATCTTGCCTTGGATGAAAACGTAATTTTATGTTCTTTTGGCGATATGCTTCGTGTTCCAGGTTCTGAAAAAAGTTTGTTAGAAGCCAAAGCAGAAGGTGGAGATGTTCGTATTTTATATTCGCCATTAGAAGCCGTAACTATTGCAGAAAATAATCCAGATAAAGACGTGGTGTTTTTTGCAGTAGGTTTTGAAACTACTGCACCTGCAAATGCACTTTCGGTAATACATGCACACAGAAAAGGTTTAAAAAATTATTCTATTTTGGCATCTCACGTTTTGGTTCCGCCAGCAATTGAGTGTGTTATGGAAGACCCAGACAGTCATATTGATGGCTTTTTGGCGGCAGGTCATGTTTGTACTATTATGGGAAATTTCGAGTATTATCCTTTAGTTGAAAAGTATAAAGTTCCCATAGTG
>JAJRPL010000146.1 GCA_024280815.1 Bacteroidota bacterium | reverse complement strand
CCGTATTGAGCAACGGATTTTAGAGGCTGAAAAACTAGGTTTTCAAAAAATAATAGTATCAAAATACAACAAAATTCCTTCAAAAAAATATGCAATAAAAGTGGTGTTGGTTTCTAAAATTGAAGAGGTGTTTCAAGAATTATTCTAACTAATTATTCTTTGGTATTTTCAATTTCCCAACCGTCATAAAAGCCTGAATATCTTTCTGATAATAAACCTAAAAGCCTTGTTGCTTCATTGATAAAATCAGGTTTAATATCATCTTCACGTGAAAATTGTACTTCAAAGGGTTGCTTGATTTCTTTTTTGAGTTTAAGACTATCTACCTTAAAGCTCAGAACTTTAATTTTCTCAATCAACTGCTGCCTTTTTTTCTCTTTCTTAAAAGAAGCCCAATGAGTTATTTTCCTTTTTTTAGAGAAATCTATCCCTTTATAAAACAACTGATTTAAATATTCTTGGTTTGCAAAAAAATTATCAGAAATATCTTTTGGATAAAGCACTTCAGTAAAATATTTCCATCGTTTATCTCGGTCTATGACAAGATAATTTTTCTTGTTTTTAAAATGAGTCTGAAATAAAGAATTAATACTATTTCTAAGGTTCATTGTGTCTTTTACATAATAAACATCAAAACCTGTGCATTTATAGGTTAAAATTCCAACCAATCTGTTTTTTGTCAATCGGTTTACTATAGATGCAATTGAATCTGAAAAAGTATAAATTTCTTCTAAACCTTCACTTTTAGGAGCTCCATTTTGGTAACATTTTCTAGTAGGGCTACCAACAATTAATAGGTTTTTATAATTGGGTTTTGCCAACACATATTTAAAATTGAGTGTAATTGACATGATTTGTTTTTCTTTTTCGGTAAGATAGGTGTCCCAATCGTCTTCTTGAGCAGTTACAACAAGGCTTGCTAGAAAGAAAAATACAAAAAAATACTTGAAATTTATCAAAAAAATATATTTTAGGGTTACATTCTAATAATCAAAAATTATGCCTAAAAAAATAGTATTAATTATGTGTCGTAATTTAAACAAATTTATTATAATCATCTACTAAATATCCATAGGTATTTCTTATTGTTTTTATTTCAAATTCAGTAATTTCATTGTCTCTTTTACTTTTTCGAATTTCTCCTAGAAATTTTTCAATTTGTTCATAAAAGGAATTATAAGAAGGCTCTTTTTTGTGTGTTTTTAACAAATTTGGAGTTAAATTTTTGTGTTTTTTAACATTATTTTCTAATTCAGTGTATTTAGCATTTAAAGCATCCATATCAATGTTTTTAGCATACAAAATATCGACAATTTCTTCGGCTAATGCTAAGTCGGTTTTAGAAGCTATAAGAGATTCACTTAAAGGGTGATTCTTTAATAATTCTAATTCTGCTGCATTTGTAAGAGGTTTTAATATTTTATATGCTTCTGCTCTATTGTCATAAAAACTAATAATGTTGTTTTTTATACGCTCAATATACTCTTCTCCTTTAGTCCAATTATCATCTTTATAATCTTCATTGTCTAGATACAAGTGAAATTTTTCATACGCATCTTTAGTGTTTTCAAAAGACTCTACTGTGGCTTTAACTTTATTAACCACTACTTCCCTTACATCTGCAGGTAAATTATTGTCTGGTTTTAATAAAAAAACACCTTCTTTCTTAGTATTAACATATGGTAAAAACCCTTTAAAAGCATCTCCTCCTGTATAATGCTTTTTATTTTTCTTTTTAATTACCATAATATACATCTCTTCATAATCTTGTGATGATTCTTGAATTTCATCACTAATTACATTCATATAATCAACCAAAGCATTGTTATATGCAATTACACTACCCGATTCTCCATTAGCTTTAGTACTTATAGAATCTACAGCATCTTTTGCTTTGTCACTTAATTTACCGCAACTTACTGCTATAAATGCGACCAATAATAAAATTTTAAATTTCATGTGTTTCGTAATAAAAAGGTTTTGGTTTTATTGTTTTTGTAAAGGTAACTAATAAATTTTGTAACTTGATAACCAAACTATATTCGCTGTAATATGTTTTATATATGTCGCTATATCATTTTTAATCGTTTTATAACATTCTTTTATTCATTCATTTTTGTGTTATCTATTAATGCTCAGATAAATACAAATATTGTTAAAGGAACTTTAATAGATTATGAAACTCGAAAACCTCTATCAGATGTTAAGGTAACTATTGTTGATGCAGACAATGTACAATTTACAAATATTGATGGTGAATTTTCACTAAATAACATCCCAATAGGAAAGCACATTTTAAAAATTAGTATTGCTGATTATGAAACTAAAAATTATCCGTTAGAGTTTACTGAAAACGAAACGATAACTCTCGGAACAATCTACCTTGTCAATAATTCAACAATTTTAGATGAATTCGGACAAATAGAATGGAATAACAATTCTTTTGATAACAATTCAACTTATTTATCAACTTCAAAAGATGTTTTTTTAAAACGTGTAGCTTTCGATTTTAGTCAAACTTTTTTTAGTATTCGTGGTTATGATGCTACAACTACAAGTGTATTCATCAACGGAATAAATATGAGTAGTTTATTTGATGGTAGGCCTCAATGGAAAGGTTGGAGTGGTTTAAATGATATTACCCGTCATCAAACTACAACTCAAGGATTGACTGCTGCTTCAACTACTTTTGGCAATATTTTAGGTACAAATAACATCAATACCAGAGCATCAAAAATGCGACCAGGTTTTCGAATTTCTAGCTCTTACGCTAACAAAAATTATACAGGTAGTACTATGGCTACTTATAATTCTGGATTACAAAAAAACGGCTTCGCATATAGTATTTCAGCTTCTAAAAGGTGGGGAAATGAAGGCTATGTCAATGCTACTTTATACGATGCTTTTAGTTTGTTTACTGCTGTTGAATACAACTTTAACGAAAGGAATAGTATAAATGCAACGGCAATATATTCACCGAGTAGAAGCGGACAAACAACAGCAATCACTGAACGTGCTTTTACTGAATTTGGAGAAAAATACAACCCTTATTGGGGATGGCAAGAAGATGAAAAGAGAAATTCGAGCATCAAAAAATTTGAAATGCCTATTTTTATGTTAAGTCATTTTTATACGACTGATAAATCCTCTTTAACCACAACTATCGCCTATCAATTCGGAAAACAAAGTAGTAGTCGTTTAGATTATACGGATGCTCCAAACCCTTATCCTAATTATTGGAAATATTTACCTACAATTAATGAGAATCCGCATATTAATTGGATAAACCTTTACGAAACCAACTTAAATACAGGTAATGTTTCTGACGGAGGTTCGGCACGTTATTTTCTGTACGATAACATAAAAGATGAAAAAATAGTAACTATAAATTCAATATTTAACACCAAAATAAAACCGCATATCAATTTAGATGTTGGATTTACTTTTAAAGATTTTCAATCGGATAATTACGCAACCCCAAAAGATTTATTAGGGGCTAATTATTATCTTGACGTCAATCCGTTTAATTTGATTGACGGAAAGCCTACAGAAAATGATGTTTTAGGGTTTAATCAAAAAACAATAGGCGATAGAATTAAATACAATTTTAATCTGAATGCAAATCAATTCAATCTATTTACTCAACTACAGTATAAATATGATAATTATGACTTTTTTATTGCTGGAAATTATACCAATACCAGCTATCAACGTGATGGTAAATTTTTAAACCAATCGTTTGAAAACTATTCATTAGGTAAAAGTAAAAAATTAAATTTCAACACCTTTGGGGTTAAAGGTGGGTTAAACTACAGCCTTACTCCTATCCATCAAATTCAATTGAACTTAGCTTATCTAAGCAAAGCTCCAACACTAAAAAATTCATTTATAAATGCTAGAGAAAACAACGCATTAGTTCCAAACTTAAACCCAGAAAAAATACTTACTGCAGAAGCAAATTATCTAATCACTTCTGAAAAAATTAACGGGAGGCTAAGTACTTATCTTACAGATTTTAAAAACGGAACAACAGTCAATTCCTTTTTTGCTGAAATTGGTTCTGGAGCTGATTTTTTTCAAGAAGTAGTCACTAATATTGACAAAAGACATTTAGGTGTTGAGTTGGGTGTTGAGTATAAAATCACTCCCAATTTTAATACCTCTGCTGTAATATCTTATGGTCAACATACGTACACCAATAATGCTAATGTTGGTGTTAATTATGATGTGGCTGAATTTAGTCAAGACCAAATCAATACTATTGGTTTTGAGAATCTTGGAAAAGCCACTCTCAAAAATTATAAAATTGCTAACGGACCTCAACAAGCGTATTCATTAGGGTTTGAATATAAAAACATACATCGTTGGTCAATCAATGCTTCTGGTAATTATTTTTCAAATGGTTATTTAGCTGTATCTACTATTAGTCGTACTTCTAGTTTTTTTAAAAACCCAAATGATTTCGGACAACCTTATCAAAACATTGATTTTGAATTGGCAAGAAAACTGTTAAAACAAGAAAAATTTGATCCTTATTTTCTAGTTGATGTTTCAGCAAGAAAGTCTTGGCGGATAAATGGTACAACCATTAAAATTGTTGCCAGTATTCATAATTTATTTGACAAAACCTATAAATCTGGTGGTCATGAACAGTCACGAACAGCAAATTATGGAGCTTTAGTGACAGACACAGCAAACGGTAATCTCCAACGTAATTTTGGTCCAAAATACTGGTACGGTTTCGGTAGAACCTATTTTATCAATCTAGCGTTGAGCTTTAAAAAAATGAAATCCTCAAAGAGGAATTATTTAAATAAATATTAAATCTATGAAAACTACTCTTCACTATTTATCTGTAATCCTTTTGTTTGCTGGTGTTTTCATTTCTTGCGTACAAGATGATGATTATAAAATTCCGAGTATTGAGAACTGTAGAGAAGTGTCTATCCCTGTTACTAAAACAGTTCAAGAAATTTATGACACTTCAACCAGTACCGTCACACAATATCCAAATCAAGATGTTCTTGAAGCTTATGTAGTTTCAAACGATCAGGCAGGAAATTTTTTTAAACGTTTGCACTTTCAAACCTTAGACGGCTCTCGTGGGTTTAGTATTCCTATTGACGTCTCTGATTTATACACAATTTTTAATCCAGGAAGAAAAGTATACATCCAACTTCAAAACAGTTATACGCAATTGCGTTTTGATGGTTTAGACATCGGTAATTATTTTATTGATGATGCCACTGGTGAAGAATCAATTGGTAAAATACCAGCAAACAATTATAAAAATATTATCATCAAATCTTGTGATGTTATCGAAGAAGACCAACTCGTCAATAAGATTGCTTTAAACGAAATTACAGATGCTCATCTCAATACATTAATTGAATTGAAGGATGTACAATTTGAGGATGCTGCTCTAGGTAAAACATTATACGATGTCAATAATGATATAGGCGGAGCTACAAATTATGTAATTCAAGATATTTCAGAAACCTTTATAAATATTAGAACTAGTGCTTTTTCTAATTTCGGGTCAACCGTTGTTCCTAATGGCAATGGAACCATTCGTGGTGTATTGACAAAATTTAGAAATACTTACCAATTATTGGTTAGAACACAAGATGATATTAATTTAAATAATGAAAGAAAACGTATTGGTTTTGCTGAAAATATCACAGGTACAAAAATCAATATTTCAGAAATAAGAAGTTTATTTACAGGCACAGACACGCAAGTTTTAAACGATGTTTTTATAGAAGGTGTAATTACCATGTCTGGGATAGACCATAATAATATGACTGATAGAAATGCTTTTATTCAAGATGATTCTGGTGCAATTGCTTTGCGTTTTTCAGCAGCAACATCGGTCAGAAGAGGTAATAAACTTAAAATTAACCTTAAAGATATCGTTTTAGGGAGTTTAAGAGGCTTATTACAAGCCAATATCACACAATATAAAAATGTGCTGTTTGTTGATGAAAATGTTCCTTTACCTAATCCTAAATTACTTACTGTAGCTGAAGTAAACACTGGAAATTTTGAAGCACAATTGATACAAGTTAACAATGTTCAATTTGAAAAAGAAGCCGGAAAGTATAAAGGAAATAAACCTTTGACAGATTGTTCTGATGTAATTTCAATACTTACTGCAAATAAGGCTTCTTTTGCCAATGATACCCACCCAACAGTAAACGGAAAAATCATTGGTATTGCTTCAAAATATGACCAACCCATCATTTTAATAAGAGATACAAATGATACTGCTGAATTAACCAATAGTCGTTGTGAACCTATGGGCGATTTAACCAATCAAATCTTCTTTTCAGAATTGGCAGACCCTAATAATAATAACAAAGCACGGTTTATAGAAATTTACAATGCTAGTGGTAAAATTATTGACCTTACGGGATGGACCATTAGGCGATATACCAATGATAATACTACTTTTGGTTCACCAATAGACCTGACAGGAAGTTCTCTTGCTATTGAACAAGCCTTTGTTATTGCCGTCAATGTAACTGAATTTCAAACTACCTATGGTTTTGCACCAGACTTAATTGGATCTGCAAACGGACCAGCAGGTTCAAATGGTGATGACACTATTGAGTTAGTTGACCCAAACGGAGTTGTCATTGATATTTTTGGTGTTATTGGTGAGGATGGATCTGGTACCAATCATGAATTTGAAGATGGTAGAGCTTTGAGAAACGCTACTATT
>JAJRPL010000145.1 GCA_024280815.1 Bacteroidota bacterium | reverse complement strand
CTTATGGTTTCATATAGACGGTGCTTATGGCGGTGCTGCTATTTTATCTGATAAAGGACATCAAACCTTAAAAGGTATTGAAAAAGCTGATTCGTTGACTGTTGATCCTCATAAATGGTTTTTCCAACCTTATGAAATGGGCTGCCTATTGGTAAAAAAACATAAATGGTTGAGTGATACATTTACTGAAAAACCTGAATATCTACGTGATGTTGAAGGTAATAAATCTGAAATAAATTTTTACGACCATGGCATTCAACTAACAAGACACTTTAGAGCATTGAAATTTTATATGTCTATTAAAACTTTTGGACTCAATAGCTTTAAAAGTGCCATACAATACAGCATTACTTTAACGGAAGAATTGGAAGGTATATTGAGGAAAAGTCCGAAATGGGAAGTCATTTCGCCTGCTAGCCTTGCTGTAATTAACTTTAGATATAACCCTATAAATAACAAACTCTCAGAAAAAGAATTAGATAAACTGAATCAATATATTTCAAGACAAATTATCAACTCAAAAGAGGCAGTGTTAGTTACTACCATACTCCAAAATCAAGTGGTTTTACGTATGTGTTTAATTAACCCAAGGACAACTATAAACCATATTCAAGAAACATTGAGTTTATGTGAAAGCTATGCTTATGAATATATATTAAATTTAGAATCATGAAACACCTAATAAAATTTATTTCAATCATACTCCTATTTATCTGCTTTACAAGTTGCAATCAAAAAGAGGTGAAATTGCCCCTGTTAAATGTAAGTGGAATACAAGACACCATTTATGATAACTCACAAATATGGATATTTTATAAACTGAAGAATGGAAATGCCATTGCAGAATTAAATAGAAAAAATGCCATTTCATCTACTAATTGGATTTATAATATTGACAAACGATTAACATTGCATCAAATCATTCCTCATTTTAAAAAAATGACTGAAAAAAGAGAGAAACCTGGTATGCATCCTAAAGATGAAGATGATACTAATTATTTCTCTTATGTAGACTCTGGTTCAAACAAACTATCAATGGTACAGTTTGATGTTATCAATTATATTACGGATAAAGTTATTGATAAATCAATATTTAAAAATGATAGTATCACTAAACATTTAGCCATCAACTATACAAAAAACAAATTTTTAGTTAATGATAGCATTATAGCCATTGATGAATTAAAGGATTATATCACTCATCAACCAAATGCTTTAAAATTGCATTTGAGCTTTGATAAATATTTAAACTATAACGATTACTTGTATTTAAAAGCAATACTTCAGAATATAAAAAATGATTCTATTTCTATTGACATGAATGAATATGTAAATTAATACCAATTTAAACTTATAATGTCGTGAAATTATAATGAATTATTTTTTGATATCCCGAACCTTCGGTAGAAGAAAAAATTCTTTAGTATAGCCTTAGTTATGGTAAAGAATTTTTATGAAAATATAGTAAAAAAGAAACGTTATTATGCGATATTATAATTTTAAATTGGTATAAAACCCCTCTGCCTTGGTATCTCCCCCAAAGGGGAGAAAAAATTTAATCTTAAAATAATTTTAGAAACTTAAAAAATCCTTCCCTTTGGGGAGGGTTGGGTGGCCTATCACTCACAAGCAGCTGTATTGTTAGAAATTTGCAACTTAGCATCAGAAGGAGAAACATAAGGAATACCCAACCCTAAACCTCTAAGAATAAATAGCAGTCCGATAATAACAACAAAAACAGGGATAGCTTTTTGAATTTTATTTCGTAGTGATACTTTAAAAAAATTCCCTGCATAAATAGCTAGCGTCATCATTGGTACAGTTCCTAATCCAAATAAAAACATATAGGTTGCACCTGAAAACATATTAGATATTGCTATAGCACCTATTAAAGCCATATAGACCAATCCACATGGTAAAAAACCATTAAAAAAACCTATCAGAAAAATAGATTTATTTGACTTTTTATTAAGGTATAAACCCAACTGTTGTTTTACTTTTCCAATGACTTTGTACAAAGGTTTTGTAATCTGAAACTGGTTAAAAATTTTTACTGGAATAATTACAGTTAGAATCATAATCACTCCCATTAAGATAGATAATCTTTGTTGAAAACCCGCCAAGTACAATCCTTTACCTATCAAACCAAATACTAAACCAATAATAGCATAAGTCAATAGCCTTCCAAAATGATATAAAAATGTTTGAAACAGCATTTTTGCCTTGCTTGATCTATCTAAAGGCAACACAAATGCGATAGGACCACACATACCAATGCAATGAAAACTACCTAACAAACCTAATATAAATGCGGTGTATAGCATGTGTTTTTGTTATAAATTATATTGTATATCCGTAAAGTAACATTAAACCTTTTGTTTCGTCATTATATCCCGAAGCTTCGGGACAGGGTGACGTAGTTAATTATAACAAAAAACGGATATACATTAAGCTAATTGATTTTTTTAATTTTTAATAACTAATACGTATACTTATCTTTAAACAAATATACTGTCGTATCTACTTTCCAATTTATTTTAACATTATACAAGCCTTTTGCTAATTTTTCAGTTGGAATTAGAAGTGTGTTATTTGTTAATTTTATAGGTAAATTAAAGTCTAACTTTATATCTGAAGCTCTTTGGAAATCTATAGTACCTTCTATATTTTTAGTTGAAAGATCAGAAGGGAAAGTAATCAAAATACCCTGACCTGTATTCTTTAATACAACAAGTTCATTTAGCTTCTTTGCGTTGGTTAAAGCATCTAATTCTTGTTGAAAATTGACTTCATCTTTATAATACTCTTCACTAACTAAATGATGATCATATTTATCATTTGTAAATGTTTTATATACAAATGATAGTATGAATACTGCAAATGCCGCTATTGCTAACGCTAGTCCTGTTCCCCAATTCATTTTCATATGTCTTTATTTTATTGTTTTTTATTGGTCACATGTGTTCGCTATTAATCATTCTTTTGGCTGTCAAAAGTACAACATGCTCACTTTATGTGTCTAAATTTAAATTTTATAGTATCACAAGACTTCTGGACAGTTCTCTATAAATCATTTCTTTATGTTTCAAATAAGATATGCTTGTTTCATAATTATATCTCATCCCTAACCATGGTTTCTTAGTTTATGTTAATTTTACTCACCTGACTATTATACCCACTAATTTCAATTATTCACTTTAACCGGCCCAGGAAAATTAGTAACTGCTGTTTCAATCAATTCTCCGTTAGAATAAATACCTATTTTAATCTTCTCTTTAGATGATTTCAACTCTTTTTTAGGGATCAGTACAAAAATAGTTCCTTCAGCTAAATCTTGTTTTTTAATAATAGAGTTACCACCAACCATTTCAATAGTACCCTTATGACCAATCAGCTTTAAATCTACATTTTCAATATCCTTTATAGTCTTGTTTATTACCTTAAATGTATATACATTTTTTATGTTTTCACCCTGGGTATAAAACATTTTTCCTGGCAACCTTACCAAGGTAGCATCAACATCTTCACGGATAAAAAGTAATGAAACTAACAGACCTATTAAAAGTAACAATACTGCTGAATAAAACTTTAGTCTACCCGTAAATTTAAATTCTTCATCATTGGCTATATTATCTTCAGATGCATAACGAATTAATCCTTTATCATATCCTATTTTATCCATCACTTCATCACAAGCATCAATACAAGCCGTACAATTTACACATTCTAACTGTGTACCATTTCTAATATCTATACCCGTTGGGCAAACAACTACACATTGATTACAATCAATACAATCACCATGCCCCAACTCTGCTCTATTCTCATTCTTACGAAATTTCTTTCTTCCATTATCTAACTCTCCTCTTTTATAATCATAAGCTACATTGATTGATTTATTATCTAATAAAACACCTTGTAATCTTCCGTAAGGACAAACAATAATACAGGCTTGCTCTCTAAACCAAGCAAAAACAAAATAGAATACTCCTGTAAATACCAATAACTTAATTAATGTTCCTAAGTGTACTATTGGACCATCTTTAATATGCTGAATCAATTCATCACTACCTATAAAGTATGCAAGAAATACATTTGCCATAATAAAAGAAATGACAAAAAAGATAAACCATTTTAATCCTTTCTTTCTTATTTTCTCCCCATTCCAGTCTTGTTTGTTAAGTCTAATTTGTTTGTGTCTATCTCCTTCAATAGCAAATTCAACTTTACGAAATACCATTTCTAAAAAAATGGTTTGCGGGCACATCCAACCACAAAAAATTCGACCAAAAATAACAGTAAAAACAATGATAAATACTACACCTATTAATACTGAGATAACCAATAAATAAAAATCTTGAGGCCAAAAAGGAAATCCGAAAATATTGAACTTACGTTCTCCTAAATTAAATAATAAAAATTGATTACCATTTACTTTTATAAAAGGTGCTGAAAGTAGCATTGCTAACAAAACCCAAGAAACATAGGTTCTATAATTTGTAAACTTTCCTTTAGGCTTTTTAGGATAGATAAAATTTCTACTTCCTGAATCATCTATAGTTCCTATAGAGTCTCTAAAAACTTCTTTCCCTTGATCTGACATAAAATTATATATTCTTTAAACTAAAATAACCGTTTTTACAAGCTTTATTCTCAACAAAATTACTATTATTAATTATATAAATTTAGTAACATTTGTAACATCTAACTTGTAAAAACAGTTATTTATACTGATCAAAAAAAATCAGCACCATACTCTTAATCAGAATTCTTATTTTTCAGGCCATGTAACATCACCTTCAGCTGCTTTAGGCGTAGCAGGTGTTGTGCCTTGCATAGATATAATATAACTTGCTAATTGCTGTCTTTCTTCCTTAGAAATAGTTTTTTCCCAAGCTACCATCCCCTTTCCAGGTCTTCCACCTTTTGTAATTGTATTAAAAATACCATTAAACCCTCCTTCAAGCACCCATTTGTTATCTGTTAAGTTTGGTCCAATACTTCCGCCAAGATCTGCTAAGTGACAAGCAGTACACGTTTTAGAAGCAAATAATTCTTTCCCTTTTGCTAAATCTTTAGGATCTGTAGAAGCTTTAGCTTCTGTATATTTTTCTGGGTGATCAATTTTGTCTTGAGCCATCCAAGCAGCCACTTCTTTTTTTCCGTTAGCTACATCATCTACATATTCTTGCTCTTGATTATAATTCCCCATAAAAATCATGATATAGTAAAAAATACTAATCCCAATTGTAATATAAAACCCATATAACCACCAAGGTGGTAATACATTATCTAATTCTTTAATCCCATCATAATCATGATCAGTCATGATGTCTTCCTCTTTACCCAATTCATTGGCTTTTGTCATTTTTTTAATGAACCGTTGCCAAGCTGATAAATTCTCTATATTATTACTCATCTTTTTTATTTTATTAAACTAAGCTTATCTAAACTAGATTACGCTAAGTATAGGTTTGTTAATCGTCTTCTAAAGGTAAATTTACTTTTTCTTCTAAATCACTTTTTTTCATTTTTAATACAATGAATAACATCACTACAAAAACCGTAAAAAAGGTGACTAAAGAAATGATTGGGTATATTGCTACACCGTCGATACTTTCTAAATTATGTTTGATATATTTTAACATGATTATTTATTTTTCAGCCGTTTCAAGCTTTTTAATATCTGTACCTAATCGTTGCAAATAAGCTATTATAGCTACCACTTCTTTATTTTCAATATGACTTTCACCATAATTTGCAACAAATTCAGGATCTTGACGTAACTCTTTTTCTATCTCAGCAGCTTGTTGCTTCAATAAATGTGGAGCATTTTTAATTTCAAAATCGGTATAAGGAACACCTAATGTAACCAAACCTTTCATTTTAGCTTCTAAATCACTATAATCTAAATCGTCAGTAATGAACCAAGTATACTTAGGCATAAAATTACGTGTAGTTCCTAAAATTTTATCTTCCATTGGCGACGTATTCATAGGGTCTAAGAAATGGTTAAAATGCCAATTCGAATTGTATTTTTTACCGATACGATGTAAATCTGGACCCGTTCTACGAGAGCCCCAAAGGAAAGGATGGTCATAAACAAATTCACCTGCTTTAGAATACTCTCCATAACGTTCAACTTCTGAACGGAATGGACGTATCATTTGTGAGTGACAGTTATTACACCCTTCACGAATATATAAATCACGACCTTCTAACTCTAAAGGAGTATACGGTTTTACTGTGGCTATAGTTGGCACATTAGATTTTATCAAGGCTAATGGAATAAATTCAACTAAACCTCCAATGGCAATAGCAATAGTTGTTAGTATTGTAAATAACACTGTACGTCTTTCTAACCATCCATGCCAATGCTCTCCTGCCATTCTTCCAGAACCAATTTTCTTTAATGGTAATGCTTCTGCTAATTCATCTTCTACAACAGAACCTTGTCTGGCTGTCATGATTAAGTTATACGCTAAGATACAGAAACCTGTAAAATATAAGGTACCTCCTAAAGCACGCATCCAATACATAGGTAGAATTGCAGTTACAGTTTCTAAGAAGTTACCATAAACTAGTGTACCATCCGGGTTAAAGTCTTTCCACATTAAAGCTTGTTGAAAACCTGCAATATATAATGGTATGGTATAAAATAAAATACCTACAGTACCAATCCAAAAATGTGTATTGGCTAATTTTTGAGAATATAAACCTGTCTTAAATAATTTTTCTGTTAACCAATATAACATACCTGCAATGATAAAACCATTCCAGCCTAATGCTCCAACATGGACGTGTGCAACAATCCAATCTGTATAATGTGCAATTGCATTTACATTTTTAAAGGCCAACATTGGTCCTTCAAAAGTTGCCATACCATAAGCGGTAATTGCCACCACAAAGAATTTTAAAATAGCAGATTCACGAACTTTGTCCCAAGCTCCACGAAGTGTTAATAAACCATTAATCATACCACCCCAAGACGGGAAGATTAGCATGATTGAAAATACAGTACCTAAATTCTGTGCCCAATCTGGCAACGCTGTATATAATAAATGGTGAGGTCCTGCCCAGATATAAATAAATATCAACGACCAAAAGTGAATAATAGATAATCTGTACGAGTAGACGGGTCTATTTGCTGCTTTGGGTACGAAATAATACATTAACCCTAACATTGGTGTTGTTAAGAAAAAGGCTACAGCATTATGACCATACCACCATTGCATTAATGCATCTTGAACTCCTGCATAGACAGAGTAACTTTTAAATGCAGATACTGGCATCTCCAAATTATTAAATATATGTAGTACTGCAATCGTTACAAATGTTGCGATATAAAACCAGATAGCAACATAAATATGACGTTGCCTTCTTTTTATCATAGTACCAATCATATTAATACCCATTACCACCCATATTAGGGTAATAGCAATATCAATAGGCCATTCTAACTCTGCATATTCTTTTGAAGATGTTAATCCTAAAGGTAATGTAATTGCTGCGGCAACAATAATCAATTGCCAACCCCAAAAATGAATTTTACTCAATGTATCACTAAACATTCTTGTTTTTAGTAAACGTTGCATTGAATAATACATTCCTACAAAGAATCCATTCCCTACAAAGGCAAAAATCACGGCATTCGTATGTAAAGGACGTAAACGACCAAAACTTAACCATGAAATACCATCCATATAATTAGGGAATAAAAATAAAAAGGCCACCATTAACCCTACAGTCATTCCAACAACTCCCCAAAGCACGGTTGCCCAGAAAAATAGCTTAACTATTTTATTATCATAATAAAATTGTTCTTTTTCCATATTTAAATAATTAGATTGATTTAGTTGATATTTAATTTAAAATTTATTGAGTTTTACTCAGTATTTATTTTTTACTATTCTTATTCAAAATTACACTCTTTGGTTTTCGGAGTGTTTTATCTTCTAATAATTCATCATCAAATAGCATTCTTACCGAAGGTGTATACATATCATCGTACTGCCCTGCTTTAACCGACTTTATGAAAATGATTAAAAACAGCACAGCAATAACAATACTTACTGCTATCATAAGATAAATTACTATCATTTTGTGAATTTACTGGTTACAAATGTAATAAAAATGACGCAATAAAAAACATGATAATTGTCAGTTTTGATACTTTTTTTTAACATTCTATTAACTCTAATTTTCTAAGATTACCGTCTACAACGGATAGCCCTATCCTTATTCATAAATCTACTAGAACAAATATACTTATTTTCTACTTACCATGTTTGTAACAAAGGTAACAAAGACAACTACTGAGATTGAGCTTAAGGGCATTAAAATTGCTGCAATTATTGGCGATAACTGACCCGTTATTGCAAAATACATCCCAATAATATTGTACAAAAAAGACAAGACAAAACTTGCTTTAATTATAGTAATAGTTTGCTTGGTTAGTTTTAAAAATTGTGGCAGTTCTTTAAATTTACTTGCATCTAAAATAGCATCACAAGCTGGTGAAAAAACATTGGTGTTTTCTGAAATTGCTATTCCGAAATTACTTTGTGCCAACGCTCCAGCATCATTTAAACCATCACCTACCATTAACACTTGCTTACCTTCATTTTGTTTTTGTTTGATGAATTCTAATTTATCTGTTGGTTTTTGATTAAATACAAATTCAGTTCCTTTGGGTAGTAATTTTTGTAGATATTCTTTTTCACCTTCATTATCTCCCGATAAAATAATTAACTCATAAGCTTTAGACAATGTATTAAAAACAGCATCCAATCCTTTTCTGTAAGAGTTTTTAAAAACATATCTCCCTTTAACTTCACCTCCAATAGAAATATAGATAACTGTCTCATTTTTAGCTGATGTAGAAGCATTCACAAAACTAGCAGAACCTAAAACATAGCTAGTCTTATTTATTTCTCCTTGAATACCTTTTCCTAAAATCTCTTTAAAATTAATAACCTCTACTTCTTTTGATAAAGGCAAAAAACCATATAACATTCTATTTAACGGATGGTTTGATGAGCGGATTAAATTACGAACACCTTGTTCCTCTTCTGTGGTTAACTGACTTCCTTCAAAAATAATATGATTGTTCTTATTGGTTGTTATGGTGCCCGTTTTATCAAAAATTACAGTATCAATTTTGGCTGCAAGTTCAATTCCTTCAGCATTCTTTAAATAGAATTTTCTTCTGCCAAATATTCGCAACATATTTCCTAATGCAAATGGTGCAGAAAGTGCCAAGGCACAAGGGCAGGCAATAATCAACACTGAGGAAACCACATGAAAAACCAATAATTTATCCGCAAAGAACCAATATATTCCAGCCGATAAAGCTATTGCTAAAATAATATAGGTAAAATATTTACTCAATGTATCTACTAGATTTTTTATTCCGAAATTACTATCTTTTTTAAAGGCATCGTTAGACCATAATTGCGTTAAATAACTTTGCTGAACAGATTGCAATACATCCATTTCAATGGCTCCAGAAAGTTGTTTTCCGCCTGCGAACAATTTATCTCCTGACTTTTTTGATACAGGCACAGATTCTCCTGTCACAAAACTATAATCAATATTGGCATTGCCATTGATTAAAATTCCGTCTACAGGAATCAATTCTTCATTCCGTATTAATAATCGGTCTCCTTCTTTTATTTTGAATACTTCTACACTCTCTTCTTTCCCATCGTTACCAATTTTAGTAACAGCAATAGGAAAATATGATTTATAATCACGCTCAAACGATAAATAACTATAAGTACGTTGCTGAAAAACTCGACCTAATAACAAAAAGAAAACTAATCCTGTTAAGCTATCAAAAAAAACCTGCCCTAAATCAAAGACAATCTCAATCGTACTGCGAATAAATAGAACCGATATTCCTAATACAATAGGCACATCTATATTTAGCATTTTATGTTTTACCCCTTTGTAGGCAGAAATAAAGTAATCTTTGGCAGAATATACCACTACAGGTACTGAAAATACAAACATCAAAAATCTAAACAATCCTTTGTATTTATCTAGCCAAAATCCGTCATCTTGAAAATACTCAGGAAATGACAACAGCATAACATTCCCAAAAGCAAATCCTGCAATTGCAATTTGATAAATTAATGTTTTATTTGATTTATGCTTCCCACTATCTGCATCTTCTAAACTAATAAAAGGTTCATAACCGATAGAGCTTATTAATTCAACTACACTTTTAAGTGATATTTTCTCATTCTTAAAGGTTATCCTAATCTTCTTTTGCGGAAAATTAACAGATGACGCTACAATACCACTATGTAGCTTTGATAAATTCTCTAACACCCAAATACACGAACTACAATGCATGCTTGGTGTATAAAAAGAAACTACCGAAGTTTCACCATCATTAAATTCAAGGAGTTTTTCTGCAATTTCAAGATTATCTAAATAGTTGTATTTTCCTTTAATTTCTGTAGGGATTGTACCTGGATTTTGGTCAAAATCATAATAACATCCTAATTCATTCTGATTTAGAATCTCATATACCGTTTTACATCCATTACAACAAAAACACTTATCTTCTATTTGATATTGCTTGCCTTGACAATCTAAACCACAATGATAACAGGATTCTTCTGACATACTAATATTAAGGCTTCAAATTTCTACCGCAAACTTATCACATTAAATGATATTTATCATAATTTTTAGTTATCTTTGAGTACGATTAACCTTAATTTTTAGCATGAATAAATGTGAGCATTGTATTATTCGCGAAATTAGCTCTTTAAAATCTTTGTCAAAAGAGAATATAAAAGGTATTTCGAACCATAAAGAAGATATCACTTTTAAAAAAGGAGAGGTTATTTTTTCTGAGGGAAATGTCTTAAATGGTGTGTATTGCATAAGAGAAGGGGTTTGTAAAATGTCTCGTCTTAGTGCAAACGGTAAAGAACAAATTGTACGGTTTATTAAAGGAGGTGATATGCTAGGTTATCGCTCCGTTTTGAGTGAAGAACCTGTAACTTTAACCGTTACAGCTTTGAAAGATATGAGAGCATGTTTTATTTCTAAAAAAGAAATTTTTAATACTATAAAATCTGATGCTAATTTCTCTATGGAGATGATGAAAACTGTTTGTCATGATTTAAAGGATGCAAATATAGCTATAACAAATATGGCACAAACTAGCGTAACTGAAAGATTGGCAAATAAACTGATTTTTCTTGATGAAACCTTTGGAGAAGATGATGATGGTTTTATCAATATCATCTTAACTAGAGAAGAATTTGCAAGCGTTATTGGTACTGCAACTGAATCTGCAATTCGACTCTTATCAAGTTTTAAAAAGAAAAAACTTATTGTCTTAAATGGGAAAAAGGTAAAAATCATAAATAAAGCTGAATTACTTAAAATAGCACAAGGATTCTAATATTCTTAAATAAAATAAGCATTAACAACCTTTCTCAGTTTTAATATATCTCTCTATAATTTCATCTACATTATTGATTGTTTTTTTTGCCCAATCTAATCGTTTTTCATTCTTCTCTTTATCAGATAGTTGCCAATTTACTGTTGAATTTCTTAACCTTGAAGTTAAATCTTGTAAAATAATTGCTACAGCTACTGAAATATTTAAACTCTCAGTAAAACCAACCATGGGTATTTTTAAATAACCATCAGCTTCTTTTAATATATAATCTGAAACACCTGCTTTTTCTACTCCGAAGACCAATGCAGATTTTTTTGTGATGTCAAAATCTTGTAGTATACAAGAATCATTATGCGGCGTAGTTGCAATAATTTGATAGCCATTACTACGCAAAGTATTGATGCAATCTTTGGTATTGTATTCTTTTTGATTGTATTCATGAAAATCAATCCATTTTTGAGAGCCTTTTGCTACCTGATTAGATACATAACTATTGTATTTGTTTTCAATAATATGCAAATCTTGAATTCCGAAAATATCACAATTTCTAACCACGGCACTGGTATTGTGTTTTTGATAAATATCTTCTAATACTACAGTCAAGTGACGAGTTCTTTGTGTCAAAACCTTTTCAAAAGTAGCCTTTCTATTGTCAGTTAAAAAGGTGTATAAATAGGTAAGTAACTCTGTATTATTAACTGTCATTTTTTAGTCTTAAAAATATCAACTAAATTAGT
>JAJRPL010000144.1 GCA_024280815.1 Bacteroidota bacterium | reverse complement strand
TCCGAAAACTAAAAAAAGAGTTAAAGAATTAGCTAAAACATTAAATTACACACCCAATAGTCTTGCTGTCAATTTTAGAGCAAAAGAGTCTAAAACTATTGGTTTGATAATTCCAGAAGTGGTGCATCATTTTTTCTCTAATATTATTAAAGGGATTATTGCTCAAGCTGAAAAGAAGGGGTACTTAGTTATTATTTTACAATCAAATGAATCGTATAAATCAGAAAAAAAACAATTAGACTTATTGGTGAGTAAGCGTGTTGACGGGGTAATGATGACCTTGTCAAACGGAACTGCAGATTACAAGCATATAAATGATGTTTTAGACAGAGATATTCCTTTAATTCTTTTTGATAAAACGGCAAAATTAGTAAACTGTTCTAAAGTGATAATTGACGATAGGAAAGCTGCGTTTACTGCAACAGAATATCTTATAAAGTCCGGATGTAAACGAATAGCACATTTTAGAGGCCCATTATTACCTTTAAATTCCATTGATCGTTTTTTAGGATATAAAAAAGCATTAGAAACGTATAATATAGTATATGACCCGTCATTAGTTTATACTTGTAAAGAAGTCAGTTATAAAGAAGGAGGTGAATTTACACAAGATATAATCAATAAACAGAAAGGCGTTGATGGAATTTTTACAGTAAGTGATCTAGTAGCTATTGGTGCTATTGCAAAACTTAATGAACTAAAAGTTAAAATTCCTGAAGATATTTCAATTATTGGGTTTAGCAATTGGTTTATGTCATCAGCAATTACACCTTCATTAACAACTGTAGACCAGCCAGGGTATTTAATGGGTAAAAAAGCATTTAAAAGGTTGTTTAAAGAAATGACAAAAACTAGAAATAAAGAACCTTACAAATATAAAACTATTGAATTACCTACTTCTTTAGTTATACGAAATTCTACTAAAAATTAATTTTTCAAAAATTCAATATTTCTTTTTAAACCAGTAAATTTAGTACGTTTTACGGCAGATTTTTTGAATAGTTGTTGAAAAACTTCTTGTGTGATTTCTTCCCAATCTTTTTTGGTCATAGATAATAATTCAGGATGAGGATTGAATAGAGGCTCATTGTGTGGTTTTGAAAATCGATTCCAAGGACAAACATCTTGACATACATCACAACCAAACATCCAATCATCAAATTTATTTTTCATTGAATTTGGCAATTCATTTTTTAGCTCAATAGTAAAGTAAGAGATGCATTTACTTCCATCTACTTTGTAAGGTTCAACAATAGCTTCAGTTGGACAAGCATCTATACAGGCAGTGCACGTGCCACAGTGATCAGTTACGGGGTGGTCGTAAGCCAAGTCTAAATCGATAATGAGTTCTGCAATAAAATAAAAGGAACCTACTTGTTGTGTAAGTAGATTACTGTGTTTACCTATCCAACCTAAACCACTTTTTGCCGCCCAAGCTTTGTCTAAAACTGGTGCAGAATCTACAAAAGCTCTGCCGTGAACTTCACCAATTTCTGTTTGGATATAGTTTAGTAAAGTTTTGAGTTTGTCTTTAATTATAAAGTGATAATCTGTTCCGTAAGCATATTTTGAGATCTTGTAAGTGTTTTTGTGTTGCTTTTCTTCAGGATAGTAGTTGAGTAATAGAGAAATAACAGATTTAGAACCTTCAACCAATTTGGTTGGGTCTAAACGTTTGTCGAAATGATTTTCCATATAGCTCATTTCGCCATTCATATTTTGGCTGAGCCAATTTTCTAATCTCGGAGCTTCTGTTTCTAAAAATTCAGCTTTTGAAATACCACAAGACAAAAAACCGAGGCGTTTTGCTTCGGTTTTGATCAGGTTTGTCCGTTTTATTTGTTTTTCTATCATAAAAATCACCCTTTTAGAGGGTAGGTGGAAATCAAAACAAACCTCCTTGTGTTGCACTTTTTGTTTTTCCTAAATGCTTATATGCCAATTCGGTCACCTCTCTACCTCTTGGTGTACGCATAAGAAAGCCTTGCTGTATTAAAAAGGGTTCATAAACCTCTTCAATAGTTTCAGGACTTTCACTTACTGCGGTTGCAATAGTTGTAATGCCAACAGGGCCACCTTTAAATTTATCAATAATAGTAATTAAAATTTTGTTATCCATTTCATCTAATCCATGAGCGTCAACATTTAATGCTTTTAACGCAAATTTTGCAATGGCAATATCTATAGATCCATTTCCTTTTATTTGAGCAAAATCTCTTAAACGTCTTAAAAGAGCATTGGCAATTCTTGGCGTGCCACGACTTCTTCCTGCAACTTCAATAGCAGCTTCCATAGAAATAGGAACATCTAATATTTGAGCACTACGCTGTACAATAGTGGTTAATAGATCTGTTTGGTAATATTCTAATCGGCTATTAATACCAAAACGGGCTCGCATAGGTGCGGTTAATAGCCCAGATCTTGTGGTTGCACCAATTAAAGTAAAGGGTTCTAAATTTATTTGTACTGATCTGGCATTTGGGCCAGATTCTATCATGATGTCAATTTTGTAGTCTTCCATTGCTGAATACAAATATTCTTCAACTATCGGACTCAATCTGTGTATTTCATCAATAAATAAGACATCACGTTCTCCTAAATTTGTCAGTAAGCCTGCTAAATCACCTGGTTTGTCTAATACTGGACCTGACGTTATTTTTATATTGGCATTTAATTCATTAGCTAAAATATGAGCCAAGGTAGTTTTACCTAAACCTGGAGGGCCATGAAATAATGTATGATCTAAAGCTTCATCTCTTTGATTGGCAGCCTCAACAAATATTTTAAGGTTCTCTAATATTTGTTCTTATCCAGTAAAATCATTAAAGGCTAAAGGACGTAATTTTTTTTCTAAGTCTAATTCCTCATTAGAAAAATTTTCATCTGTAGGATTTAAATTTTCATTCATAACAACAAAGATAGCTTAAAATAAAAAGCATTTCCAAAAAAACAAAAATGTATAATAACCTATTGATTTGTAAAACTAAATATTTATCTTTTCAGACAACACTATAGCTCCAGGAAATAGTTGTTTAATATCGACTAACGCTCTGTCGGCTTCTAATCTAGTTTTGTAATTTCCAACTCTTACTTTCCAGTCTGGTGTGAAGTTTTGAATTTTTATAAACGGTGTTGGAAAAGCAGCTCTAAATTTATCACGAGTTCTGTAAGCTCCTTTTTCACTACCAAAAAATATTTGTATACGGTACCCTTTAATTGTTTTTAAAGATTTATTGTAAGCCTTCTTTTTTGCTATAGTTTGTTTAATACTTTCACTACTTTGCATGACAAGAGAACCTTCTTGTGCAGATATGTATGCTGATCCAAAAAGGAAAAATGTTAAAAGAATAAAGTTGTACTTGTTTAATAATGATTTCATTAAGGTCATATGTTTTGGCAAAGTTATAATTTTGTTTTTAGCTTTAGCAAGAAAATAATTATTTAGAATGAATATAAATTACATTTAACATTATTTTTAGATTTTACAATTGCTTAATAAATACTATTTTTGTCAAATCTTTTGATATTCATAGTTACTATTTCTATCAATAGAAAAAATCGTACCAAACAAGAAAGATAATATACTTTAATAATATGAAAAGTGTGAATCAACACAGTAAACCCTTAAAATTATTCCTTTCAAGTCTTATTTTTATACTGCTTTTTACCATACAGCTGTTCGCTCAAGAAGGTAATGCTGAAAATGGTAAAAAAATATTTAATGCCAATTGTGCTTCTTGTCATAAGCTTGATAAAAAATTTATTGGACCTGCATTAAAAGGAATTACAGAAAAAAGGACTAAAGAATGGCTTTTTTCTTGGATAAAAGATAGTCAAGCATTGATTGCAAGTGGTGATAAAGATGCAAAAGCAATTTTTGATGAGTATAAGATACCTATGGCGAGTTATCCTAATCTTTCTGATCAAGACCTTGCAGATATTTTAGCGTATACGGATGATAAACCTATAGAGAATAAAGAAGGGGGTAGTACTACAGGAGTGCCCGAAGGTGTAGATATCAATCAAGTAAAAACAGGTAAAAAAATATTTAATGCTAATTGTGCTGCTTGTCATAAGTTAGATGCAAAATTAATTGGCCCCGCTCTTGCAGGTATTGCTGATAAACGCTCTGCAGAATGGTTGAAATCTTGGATTAAAGATAACGCTGCCTTAAGAGCTAGTGGGGATAAGGATGCTATTGCAATTTTTGATGAGTACAATGGTTCTGCGATGATGGCTTTCCCTCAATTAAAAGATGCAGATATTGAAGCATTGATTGCTTATACTTCTCATGCTAGTGTATTGGACGCAAAATCAAAAGATACTGGTGCTGAAGTTAGTAATGTAGCTGAGGTAGAATCTGTTCCTTGGGCTACTTATTTGGTATTGTTGGTTGTTGCTTTATTTGCAATTTGGGTGTATTTCATGAGTGGAAACCAATTCTTGAAATTTCTAACAACTATAGCTATACTAATAGGCACAGGCTATTTCTTATACGCTTGGTTAATGGGTATTGGTGTTGATCAAGGTTATAAGCCAATTCAGCCTATTGCTTTTTCACATAAAATACATGCTGGTGATAATAAGATCGATTGTCAATATTGTCATTCAAATGCGAAGCACAGTAAATTATCAGGAATCCCTTCTGTTAATGTATGTATGAACTGTCACAAAAGTATTGCTGAATATACAGGGCCAGTTACCGAAGAAAAGGACAAAGCTTTTTATGATGGTGAAATTCAAAAAATCTATGACGCCATAGGTTGGGATAAAGAAAAACTAGCTTATATAGAAGGATACAAACAAAAACCAATTGAATGGGTGCGTATTCATAGTTTGCCAGATTTCGCCTATTATAATCACTCGCAACACGTAACGGTTGCAGGGTTAGAGTGTCAAACTTGTCATGGTCCTGTTGAAGAAATGGATGAAGTTGAACAATTTGCACCATTAACCATGGGATGGTGTATTGAATGTCATAAAAAGACAGATCTTAAAATAAAAGAAAATGGATACTATGCTAAGATACATGAAGAGTTGTCTGAAAAGTATGGTGTAGAAAAAGTTACGGTGGCTCAAATGGGAGGTAGAGAATGTGGTAAGTGTCACTACTAGAAAATAAATAAAAAATTGAAAATTAAAAGATTGAAAACTCTTAAATTGTTAAATCTTTCAATCATTAAATAAAAATTATTAATGGCATCAAACAAAAAATACTGGAAAAGTGTTGAAGAGCTTAACGAAAACAGCTCTATTGTTGAAAAGCTAAGGCAAAACGAATTTGCTGAAGATTTACCTACTGATCAGTTTCTTGGAGATAAAGAAACCTTAGAAGCTTCTTCAACTACACGAAGAGACTTTTTAAAATATGTAGGCTTTACAACCGCAGCTGCTTCATTGGCAGCTTGTGAAGGTCCAGTTGTAAAATCGATTCCTTATGTTATAAAACCAAATGAAGTAACCCCTGGTGTGGCAGATTATTATGCAACTTCAATTGCTAATGGTTATGATTTTGCAAATATATTAGTTAAGGTACGAGAAGGTCGTCCTATAAAAATTGAGCCAAATAAATTAGCAGAAACAACAGGTACAACCAATGCTAGAGTTCAAGCATCTGTGTTGTCATTGTATGATAACAATCGTTTACAAAACCCAAGAGTAAAAGGTAAGCCTGTAAATTGGAGTACTTTTGAAAAAGGACTTGCTTCAAAATTAAGCGAATTGAAAGCGAATGGAGAAACTATTGTTTTCTTAACAGGAACAACAGCAAGTCCAACTACAAATAAACTAATTCAAGATTATAAAGCTACTTATGATAATGTACAACACATCACTTATGATGCTGTTTCAGAATCAGGTGCTTTAGATGCTTTTCAAGCCATGTATGGTGAAAGAGCTTTACCAGATTATGATTTTAGCAAAGCTGATGTTATAGTTTCAATTGGTGCAGATTTCTTAGCAGATTGGCAAGGTGGAGGTTTTGAAGTTGGTTATGCAAAAGGACGTGTGCCAAATCATGGTAAAATGTCACGTCACGTCCAGTTTGAATCTAATATGTCTTTAACAGGAGCGAATGCTGATAAACGTTTTATGGTAAAACCATCAGAACAAGCTCAAGTATTATTGAATATTTACAATGCCGTAACAGGTAATGGAGCTGCAAAAAAGACTTCGGTTGATGCGGGAATTCAAAAAGTTGTAAAACAATTAAAAGCTGCAGGTTCTAATGCCGTTGTGGTAACAGGATTACAAGATAAAAATGCACAATTAGTTGCATTAGCAATAAATAAAGCAATTCAAAGTAAAGTTGTAGATACAGCTTCTCCTAGATATGTAAGAAGTAGTAGTGATGCCAAAGTGTTAAAATTAGTAGCTGATATGAAAGCTGGTAAAGTAGGTGCTTTATTAGCTGTTGATACCAACCCAGTTTATTCAATAGCTGGTTTTACAGAGGCAATGAAAAAAGTAAAGCTTTCAGTAGCATTTGCAATGACTGAAGACGAAACAGCTTCTGCTTCACAATATATAGCTGCTACACCTCATTATTTAGAATCTTGGGGAGATGTTAATATCAAAAAAGGTCAATTCGGATTGATACAACCTACTATTAAACCATTATTTAATACACGTCAATTTCAAGATGTTTTGTTAAACTTGATGGGCAGTAAGCAATCTTATTACGATTATGTGAAAGGATACTGGAACAGTACAATTTTAAGAGGAAAATCTTGGAATAAAGCGTTACATGATGGACTTACAATAAGAGCAACTGCACCTGTAGTTTCAGCTTCAGAAAGCGGAATAGATGATTTATTGTCTAATAAAATAAATAGTGTGAGTGCTGCATCAGCATTAGCAGCCTCAATAAAAGGATCAAAGTTAGAATTGTCATTGTATACTAAAGTAAGTATGGGTGATGGTCAAATGGCAAACAATCCTTGGTTACAAGAATTACCAGATCCTATTACAAGAACAACTTGGGACAACTACTTGTTAATTTCAAGAGTTGATGCTGAAGCCAACGATATAAAAAACTGGACTGTTTCAGATGGAGCCTTAAATGGAGATAAAGTAAATGTAACCGTAAATGGTGTAACTGTTGAGAATGTACCTGTCTTTATTCAGCCTGGTCAAGCTCCAGGAAGTGTAGGTTTGGCATTGGGTTATGGTAGAGTGAAAGGACTGAATTCAAATATGAATGTAGGTGTTAATGCATATCCTTTATATCAAAATTTCAATACGAACCAAGCGGTCAGCATTAAAAAGGTTGAAGGTGTACATGAATTTGCTTGTGTGCAATTACATCATACCATTATGGGTAGAGAAGAAGAAATTACTAAGGAAACTACCTTGGCTGAATTTGTTTCTAAACCAAAATCAGAATGGAACACACCTCCTCATGTATCTCAAGATCATTCACTCGTAGGAATTGAAGACATAACATTATGGGAGAAATTTGATGATACCCTTGGTACAAAATTCAATTTATCTATTGATTTAGCAACTTGTACGGGTTGTGCAGCTTGTGTAATATCATGTCATGCAGAAAATAATGTGGCTGTAGTTGGTAAAGAAGAAATTAGATTAAGTAGAGATATGCACTGGTTGCGTATTGACAGATACTATACCTCTGAAATGTCAGTTGAAAAAGGAAAAGAAGAAGGTATTTATGGTAGTGCAGGCTTTTTTGATGCACAAGAGCAACCTTCTGATAATCCAGAAGTAGCATTTCAACCTGTAATGTGTCAGCATTGTGATCATGCACCTTGTGAAACTGTTTGTCCAGTAGCGGCAACTTCACATGGTCGTCAAGGTCAAAACCATATGGCATATAACCGTTGTATAGGTACACGTTACTGTGCAAACAACTGCCCTTATAAAGTAAGAAGGTTTAACTGGTTTAAATATTTTGATAACAATGAGTTTGATTTTAATATGAACAATGACTTAGGTAGAATGGTATTAAACCCAGATGTGGTTGTCCGTTCTAGAGGAGTTATGGAAAAATGTTCTATGTGTATTCAAATGACTCAAGCTACGATATTAAAAGCTAAAAAAGAAGGAAGACCGGTGAAAGATGGTGAGTTTGAAACTGCTTGTACAAACGCATGTAGTACAGGTGCTTTAGTTTTCGGAGATGTTAATGATCCTGAAAGTAAAATAGCAGCTCTAAAAGAAGATGATAGAAAATTCCGTCTTTTAGAATTTGTGGGCACAAAACCAAATGTTTTTTATCAGTTAGATGTTAGAAATACAAACGAAGCATAATTATTAATTAAGAATAGAATATATAAATTATGGGTCATTACGAAGCACCTATTAGAGAGCCAATTATTGTCGGAGACAAGACGTATCACGATGTTACTGTAGATGTTGCAGCTGCAATTGAAGGTAAAGCCAATAAAAATTGGTGGATTGCTTTTACTGTAGCTTTAATAGCAATGCTTTGGGGTTTTGGAGCAATTGCGTATACTATAGGTACAGGTATTGGAGTTTGGGGTTTAAATAATAAAATTAATTGGGCTTGGGATATCACCAACTTTGTTTGGTGGGTAGGTATTGGGCACGCAGGAACCTTAATTTCTGCGGTATTATTATTATTTCGTCAAAAATGGAGAATGGGTATTAACCGTTCTGCAGAAGCTATGACCATATTTGCTGTTTTTCAAGCAGGATTATTCCCAATGATTCACATGGGTAGAATTTGGAATGCCTTCTATACATTACCAATACCAAATCAATTAGGATCGCTATGGGTAAACTTTAACTCTCCATTATTATGGGATGTATTTGCAATATCAACGTATTTATCAGTATCATTGGTGTTTTGGTGGACTGGTTTATTACCTGATTTTGCCATGATTAGAGATAGAGCAACCAAACCTTTCCAAAAGAAAATATACAGTTTATTAAGTTTTGGATGGAGTGGTAGAGCTAAAGATTGGCAACGTTTTGAAGAGGTTTCTTTAGTACTTGCAGGTTTAGCAACACCATTGGTACTTTCAGTACATACCATTGTATCATTTGACTTTGCTACTTCAGTAATACCAGGGTGGCATAGTACCGTGTATCCACCTTACTTCGTTGCAGGTGCAGTATTCTCTGGTTTTGCTATGGTGCAAACGCTATTGTTGATCATGCGTAAAGTATCAAACTTAGAAGACTATATTACACGTGTTCATATCGAAAATATGAATAAGGTAATTTTAGTTACAGGTTGTATCGTAGCTGTTGCTTATGGGTCAGAATTTTTTGTAGGATGGTATACAGGGAGTAGTTATGAAGATTTTACATACCTTTCTTGGGGAGCTGCTACAGGGCCTTATTGGTGGGCATTTTGGGCATTGATTATTTGCAACTCAGTTATCCCTCAACTATTATGGTTTAAAAAAATACGTACAAACTATATTTGGACATTTGTTATTGCAATATTTATTAATATTGGTATGTGGTTTGAACGTTTTGATATTATCGTAATCAATTTAAGTAGAGGGCATTTGCCATCTACTTGGGCAATGTTTTCACCATCTTTTATAGATGTTAGTATATTCTTAGGGACAATAGGCTTCTTCTTTGTATTGTTTTTACTATATGCAAGAACATTTCCTGTAATTGCACAAGCAGAAGTGAAATCTATATTAAAATCTTCAGGAAATAATTACAAAAGATTAATGCCAGATCCTCATGGTCATTCAAAATATTATGAAAAAAACAGAATTGAAAAAGCAGTAGAACCTATAATTAAAGAGGTTAAAGAAGAAATAAAAGAAGTTGTTGAAGATGTAAAACCTGAAGCTACTGATAATGATTCAAAAACGAATAGCTTATTAGATAAATTAGGAAGCTTTGATAGTTCAACTCAAAAAGCTGACGATCTTAAAAAAGTAAAAGGTATTGGTCCGAAGATGGAAGCAACCTTAAATCAAATAGGAATATTTACTTTTGCTCAAGTGAGTAAAATGACTAAAAATGAATATGATTTGCTAGATAGTATCACTGGCTCATTCCCTGGAAGAGCAGAACGTGATGATTGGGCAGGTCAAGCTAATAAATTTAAATCATAATTATGAGTTCTAAAGTAATACATGCTTTGTATGACGACGATGAAGTGTTGATTTCAGCTGTAAAAGAAGTAAAAGCAGCCCATCATCATATTGAAGAAGTTTTTACGCCTTTTCCTGTACATGGTTTAGACCATGCAATGGGATTAGCACCAACAAAAATTGCTATTACAGCATTTATGTATGGAGTCACAGGGTTAAGCTTTTCTATATGGTTTTTGTATTTGATCATGATAAAAGAATGGCCACAAAATATTGGTGGTAAACCAAGTTTTAGTTTTGCTGAAAACATGCCTGCTTTTGTGCCAATTATGTTTGAAATGACTGTGTTTTTTGCAGCTCATTTAATGGTAATTACATTTTATATGCGTAGCAAAATTTGGCCATTTCAAACAGCAAGTAATCCAGATCCTAGAACTACAGATGATAAATTTTTGATGGAAGTAGCAGTTGATGGTAATGAAAGTGAATTGACTTCATTATTAGAAAAAACAGGAGCAATAGAAATTACAGTAAAAGAAAATCACTAAAATGAAAAGCTTTATTAAAATAACATCAATATTCGTTTTAATTATTGCATTGGTATCATGTAATTCTGAACAGAGAAGTAGACAAATACAATATATGGGCGATACAGATATGTATGATGCAGTGCCTTATGAAGCTTATTCTGCAGACCATAAAGTATTTCAAAACGGAATGGAAGCTCAAGCACCGGTTGATGGTACTATCGCCAGAGGCAAAGTAACTTATGATTATCCTGATAGTGAAGTAGGATATCAGTTAGCTAAAGATTCTTTAAGATCACCATTAAAAATTAAAGCTCCTTTAGATTCAATTTATAGAGTTTCTAAAGTAAATTTAGAAAAGGGTAAGTATTTATATGATATTTACTGTGCTACTTGTCATGGTTTAACTGGTGATGGTCAAGGAGACTTGGTTAAGAATGAGAAGTTTTTAGGTGTGCCAAATTATAATTCTAGAGAGATTACTGAAGGAAGTATTTACCATGTTATTATGTATGGTAGAAATATGATGGGCTCACATGCCTCTCAGTTGAATGACAAAGAAAGATGGCAAGTAACACACTATGTTGAACAGTTGAGAAACGATTTATTAAAATAAACGGTTATCCGTAATTAAGATAAGATATGTACACATTTTCAAGTAAATTAAAAACTTTTTCTTTTGCACTAATTATATTGGGAGCATTAGGGATGGCTTATGGGTTTTTTACTGCACCAAAAACTACTGAAGATATTAAGGAGTTGATGCAACATGCAGAACAAGCACATGGTACAACAGAAGAACATACTACTGCTTCAACTCATGAAGTTGTAACAGAGCATAACGAAGCAGGAAAACATGCTGCTGATTCGCATGATGCACATGCTGAAGAACATCATTTGGAGCACGTATTAATGCAAGCTCAAAATAGACCATGGACAGCAATGTATGTAGCCATGATTTTCTTTTTATTAGTTTCAGTTTGTGTATTGGTTTTTTATGCTATGCAACGGGCTGCTTCTGCAGGGTGGTCTCCAGTACTTTTTAGGGTAATGGAAGGTCGTACAGCGTATATTGTACCTGGTTCAATATTGATTTTATTATTTTTAATTTATTCATCTGTAGGTCATGGAAATCATTTATTTGCTTGGATGTATACGAGCATTGATCCGACAGCAGAAAACTATGATTTTGCTATGGAAACCAAAGACTGGTGGTTGAACATACCTGGTTGGTTAATTAGATCTGTAATATACGTGTCAATATGGATAGGTTTTAGACACTTAATTATTAAAAATTCAAGAGCTCAAGACGAGGCAACGGATACAAAATACTTTATGAAGAGTTTTAATTATTCAGTATTATTTTTAGCATTGTTTTTATTATCAGAATTATTTATGGCATTTGACTGGTTAATGGCTATAGATCACCACTGGTTTAGTCAATTGTATCCATTTTATGTGTTTGCTAGTATGTTAGTTACTGCAATTACTATAATTGCATTGGTAACTGTATACTTAAAATCAAGAGGTTTTCTACCTAATGTTAATGATAGTCATATCCATGATTTAGGAAAATATATGTTTGGTTTTAGTATCTTTTGGACCTATTTATGGTTTGACCAATTTATGTTACAATGGTATGCAAACATACCTGAAGAAGTCGTGTATTTTATGCCTAGATTATTGGGTGAATATCAACCATTATTTATTGGAATGTTAGTGTTGAATTTTATATTCCCAGTATTGCTATTGATGAATAAAACATATAAAAATAAACCTTGGTTTTTAGGAATTACTGGCTTGGCAATTATTGCAGGTCACTATATAGATATGTTTGTAATGATAGCTCCCGGAAC
>JAJRPL010000143.1 GCA_024280815.1 Bacteroidota bacterium | reverse complement strand
CTTTTTTTACTCTTTCTACTAAGCAATACTGTAATTTTTTCTCAAAACATTACAATTAGCGGTTCTATTATTGATAACGATACAGGTGAAAAATTAATTAATGCCACCATCTATAATAAAAATACTGGTAAAGGTACCTTAAGTAATAATTATGGGTTTTACAGCTTAACTGTACCAAAAGACCAACTTGTTACATTAATTGTTTCTTATTTAGGATACCAATTAATAGTAAAAGACCTGACTATAACTGAAAGTAGTAAAATCAATTTTTATTTACATCCTGAAAATTTATTAGAAGAAGTAATCATTACCAGTACTAAAGAAAAACCTATTGAAAAACGAAATGAAATGAGTACCATCTCTATCCCTGTTAAAGAAATAGAAATGCTACCTGCTTTAGGTGGCGAGTCAGATATCTTAAAAGCAATACAACTCATGCCAGGCGTACAATCTGGTAGTGAAGGGTCTAGCGGTTTGTATGTGAGAGGTGGTAGTCCTGATCAAAACTTAATTTTGTTAGATGATGTTCCGCTCTATTATGTCAATCATTTAGGCGGTTTTGTCTCTACATTCAATACTGATGCTATCAATAATGTAAAACTAATAAAAGGAGGTTTCCCTGCACAATACGGTAGCAGGCTTTCTTCTATTTTAGATATCAGAATGAAAGATGGTAATTTAAAAGAATTTCATGGTAAAGCAATGATAGGTTTGGTGGCTTCAAAACTATCAATTGAAGGACCTATAAAGAAAGATACTTCGTCTTATATAATTTCTTACCGCAGAATGTTATACGATTTAATCACACAACCGTTAAGTAAATTAATTACTGATGGTGGTGGAGGTATTGGTTATCATTTTTATGATTTTAATGCCAAAGTTAACCATCGTTTTTCAGATAAAGATCGTATATTTTTAAGTATTTATTTAGGCGATGACCGGTTTAATGTGAATTACAAAAAAAAGGTGGTGGTGGCAAACTCAAGGTTAAAAACAAGCTAAAATGGGGTAATAACTTGGTTGCTTTTCGTTGGAATCACACCTATAACCATAAGTTATTTAGCAATGTCACCTTAGCTTATACACGTTACAGGTTTATGACAGAATTTTCAAATAAAGATACTCAAAATAATGAAAATTCAAAATTATTTAAAAGTTTTAAATCGGGTATATATGATACCAGTGCAAAGATAGATTTTGAATATTTTACAGCCACAAATTACAAATTAAAATTTGGCTTAAGTGGTATCTATCACAAGTTCAGACCTGGAGTTAATAAAATTAATCGAAATGAAACAGGTACTTCTACCATCGATACTATCTTTGGTAATAAAGATATTTATGCTTTTGAAAATGCTGCTTATGTTGAAAATGAATTAAAAATAGGAAATCGATTTAGTGCAAATATTGGCTTGAGAGCCACTTCGTACAGCGTAAATAGAAACAATTATTACTCTTTAGAGCCAAGAGTTCTGTTTAACTATCTAATTACAGACAACACATCTCTTAAAGCTTCTTATGCTACCATGCAACAAAATGTACATTTATTAACAAGTTCTGGTGTAGGGTTTCCTAGAGATTTATGGGTACCCGCAACAAAAAAAATAATACCAGAACAATCTCAACAATTTGCTTTTGGTATGGCAAAATCTATTGAAGATGGAGTGTATGAATTTAGTATTGAAAGTTATTATAAAAAAATGCAGCAACTTATCACTTATAAAGAAGGTGCAACTTACATAAGCTCTTCAACCAACTGGGAAGATATTGTAGAAACTGATGGAAAAGGAGAATCATATGGATTGGAATTATTAATCCAAAAAAAAGAAGGAAAATCTACTGGGTGGATAGCGTATACCTATTCAAAAAGTACAAGACAATTTGAAAATATTAATAACGGAAAAACCTACCCTTATAAATATGATAGACGGCATGATATTAGCATCGTTTTCAACCATAAATTAAAAAAGAATATTGATTTTTCTGCCACTTGGGTTTTTGGTAGTGGCAATCCTATTACCTTAGCTATTGGTAAATACATAATACCAGACAACCCCAGTAATTTACCTATAGATAATACTAATTTTCAAGATTTTGCTTCAGAAATTGATATCTATGGTGAGAAAAATAGTTTTAGAATGAGAACTTTTCATAGATTAGACATTGGTATAAATTTTAGAAAACAGAAAAAACGAGGTACGCGTACTTGGAATGTTAGTATATTCAATTTATACAACAGAAAAAACCCATTTTATTACTTTTTCGATTACAAATATTATGATAATGAGAATAGTAACGAATTGGTATTAAAACAACAAAGTCTATTCCCAATTATGCCATCTATTAGTTATAGTTTTCAATTCTAATAAATCTAACAGTTTCTATAAACAACTCATTTCGTAAAAATCTCAAATACTGCACCATGTAAATTTGTTGGTGACATTGCTTTAATATCTTTTCGTTTAATGATTGAATTAATTTCATTTGCTGGGACATTTTTTTCACCATTTATTGAAATCAAATCACCTTTGGAATGTGTTTTTATCCATCCCGTATCATTAATGAGATAAAAATTATTGTCTATTTCAAAAAAGATATCTTCATTTCCTTCTTTAGCCAATTCAACTTTATTAATAAAATCCGCTCGCTTTTTAATTGCATTAAAACTTTCTTTAATAGTTTTATAAGATAGGTTACCAGCAATAGTAATCAACTTAGAAAATGCTACCGTATTTGACTGTTTATTTTGTAAACCAACATAATAGGTTGCGTTAATCTTATTTGCTAAATCACCCCAATGTTCTTTTTGCTCAAAATATTGATATCCATCTTTTTCTATGCCAAGTGTGAACTCAATTTCTCCAGCTTTAAAATACGTTATTTTAGTTTTAAAATACCCATCTTTATTTGTAGTAGTTAAGACTTTATCATTTTTATCATAGATCTTCGCATCTTTAATCGGCAATAAGGTCTTTGAATCTATTACAATTCCAGCGATATTAATAGTTCTCTTTTTTGCTTGTTTAACTTTACGTTGTGATGGAACACTAAATACTATCCCAATTACTAAAATAAACGTTATAATTTTATCTAGTTTCATATTTACACATTTATATTAAATCATAAAGATACTATACCATCTTATATTTTAAAAATAAACTCAGCTTTTTGATGTTTAATAATTAAAAACCACCTTACCTCTTCACTATCTTAAACTTCTCTTGAATGATCACATCAATAGATCTGTTTTCTATTTTACTTTCTAACCAAGACAATACATCTAAATATAAAAAGGCTCTACGCTCATAAGGATCTTCTTCATATTGCTTTAAAGTAGTGTGTAATTTCACAAACTCCCTTTTAAATTGATGCGGATACACATCACCAATAGTTCTTAAAAATTTAATCATCTCTTTTTGCACCTCATGCAATTCATTCATTTTTAGTAAGAACTTATAGGTACTTTTTAACTGTACTTCTAAATGATAATCAAGACCAACTTCATAATGAGCAAACAGACTTAAAACTCTAGAAAAACACAACAAATCTTCACGCATCTTTAAAGATTTATTATTGATAATCAACTCTAAATATTCAATGCATTTTTTACAGTTACCTGCACCAAAATACAAGCTTGCAATTTTATAATAGAAAACCATGATATGATGAGCATCTATTCTATTTCCATATTCTTTTATCCCATCCAACACCTCATCAACCAATGGTAACCCTTCTTTAAAAGTACCTTCAAAAAAATGTAAATTCAGTTTATTAGTATATAAATACAAAAAGCTTAAAGCACTTACATTATCATCATTTGGCAGTAATTTATTTGTAGTAATATGTTGTTGAAAATCGCTCAATGCAGCTTTAAATTTTGAATGGTATTTAATATGGTAAAGCGACTCTAACAAATAATTATATCCTTTGAGAAAAAATACAGGATTTAGACGTATCATAGGTTTATTTTCATGAAATAAATCAACCCATTTGACAGCATACTTATAGCAAGTTAAAAAATCTTGCACTAAAAAATTATACCATAAATGCGATTTATACAACCACAACTTCTCCCTAAAACCCATTTCAGAAATTTTAACGTCGGGCATTCTATCATTAAAATAAGTAGTTATTTGCTGATATTCTTCATCGTTTTTTGCGTAACCCGTTTTTAATAGTACACCATACAACTGTAATGATAAATTGGATAGCTTACTGGTAATAGTATTTTGAATACTTAACATTTTAGCTTGCTCAGTAAGCTCATCAGCACGATTTCTTATACTTCTAGTAATATACTGAGATTCAATTACTTTTTCAAGCTCTACAATTTCATAAGCCAATATTTTTTCTTCATTATTTACGGCAGTGTTTTTAGCTTTGTCTAACAATTTTAAACTTTGCTTGTACAGCCCTTTATGATACAAAATGGTAGCAAAATCTAATTGTTCTCTAATTTGTGCTCTCGTATTTTGGTGTAGCGGATTTAAACGTAAGCTAATTAGAATTTGTTTGTACAAATGTGCTTTTAAATTCGATAATTGAGCTTTTTTTACAATACCACTTTTTAAAATTAATTTTTCATCATATTTTTTTAACTTGTCTAATAAATTAAATAATGCTAAAAATTTAGAATCAGTATTTCCACCAAGTCTGCCAACATACAATTTAAATTGTCTTTTTTCAGATTTAGATAGTGATTTCACTAAAATGAATAAATTATCTTTTTGTTGGCTAGTCATTGTAACAAATAAAGTATTAACTATTTAAAACTCAATTTTTTAAATATCTTGTATTTTTGTTAAGCATTGTAAAAATACATTATATTTGCTTGTTTAAAGCATAGCAAAATATAAATTCGTTCTATCATAAAGAAATTTATTAATAAGTTAATGAGTAAAGATAAAGTACACATATTTGACACTACCCTCAGAGACGGAGAGCAAGTGCCTGGCTGCAAGTTAAATACAGCTCAAAAAATAGTCATTGCCAAACGTCTTGACGAACTTGGAGTTGACATTATTGAAGCTGGTTTTCCTGTTTCAAGTCCAGGTGATTTTAAATCGGTTGAAGAGATTTCTAAAGTGGTGAAAAATGCTACGGTTTGCGGATTGACAAGAGCGGTAAAAAAAGACATAGAAGTTGCTGCTCAAGCATTGAAACATGCAAAAAAACCTAGAATTCATACAGGTATTGGCACTTCAGATTCTCATATAAAATATAAATTTAATTCAACAAGAGAACAAATCATTGAGCGTGCTGTAGATGCAGTTAAATACGCAAAAACTTTTGTTGAAGATATTGAGTTTTATGCAGAAGATGCAGGTAGGACTGACAATGAGTTTTTAGCTCGTGTTTGTGAAGCTGTAATAAAGGCTGGTGCAACAGTGTTGAATATTCCTGATACTACTGGTTATTGTTTACCTGAAGAATATGGAGCTAAAATAAAATACCTTAAAGAAAATGTTAAAGGCATTGATAAAGCAATTCTCTCTTGCCATTGCCATAATGATTTAGGTTTGGCAACTGCAAATTCTATAGCAGGTGTTATTAACGGTGCTAGACAAATAGAATGTACCATTAATGGATTAGGTGAAAGAGCAGGAAATACAGCTCTAGAAGAAGTCGTAATGGTTTTAAAACAACACCCAACATTAAATTTAGATACAAATATCAATACGCAACTATTGTATAGTACCAGTCAATTGGTAATTGAAAACATGGGCGTTTACGTACAACCCAACAAAGCTATTGTTGGAGCAAATGCTTTTGCACATAGTTCTGGCATCCATCAAGATGGAATGATAAAAAACAGAGAGACTTATGAAATCATGAACCCTGAAGATGTTGGTGTAAATGAATCTGCAATCGTTTTAACCGCTAGAAGCGGAAGAGCAGCCTTAGCTTATAGGGCAAAAAAAGTAGGTTATGAACTTACTAAAATTCAGCTAGATTCAGTTTATGTAGAGTTTTTAAGTTTTGCCGATAATAAAAAAGAAGTGGATGATAATGATATTCACACTATTATCAAATCAAGTAATTTAGACAACTCTATAGTTGCTTAAAATAAATTTATATGAAAAAGCTTTATCACCTAGGAGAATTATTAATAGCGAATAGTCCCGACGCTTCGGGAACCAATAAAAAACAAAAAATATAAAACACATGAAATTAAATATTGCCGTTTTACCTGGAGATGGTATTGGTCCTGAAGTTACCAAACAAGCAAAAAAAGTATTAGAAGCTATAGCTCATCAATTCAATCACACTTTTATTTTTAAAGAGGCATTGGTTGGTGCCATAGCGATTGACAAAACCGGAGAACCTTTTCCACAAAAAACATTAGACCTTTGCCTAAAAACTGATGCCGTATTATTTGGTGCTATTGGTGATCCTAAATATGACAATGATCCTTCTGCTAAAGTAAGACCAGAGCAAGGTTTACTTAAAATGCGTAAAGATTTAGGTTTGTTTACTAATATTAGACCTGTAAAAGCTTACACGCAGTTATTGGATAAATCTCCTTTAAAAAGAGAAATTATTGAAGGAGCTGACATGAGCATTTATAGAGAACTAACAGGTGGAATTTATTTCGGAGAAAAACAACTAAGTAAAGACGGTAAAACAGCATCAGATTTATGTGAATACAATGAATTTGAAATTGAACGTATTGCTCATTCTGCTTTTAAAGCCGCTAGAAACAGAAGAAAAAAAGTTACCTTAGTTGACAAAGCT
>JAJRPL010000142.1 GCA_024280815.1 Bacteroidota bacterium | reverse complement strand
TGATATTTGTTTTTACGTTTAAAAATATGATAGGTAGTTTCAATGGGTTTTACAATCTGAAGGTGTTGTACTCCTGTTTCTTCTTCAACTTCTCTAAGAGCCGCATGTTCAATAGTTTCATTTTTTTCAATTTTACCTTTAGGCAGATCCCATTTATCATTTCTATAAATAAATAAAATTTCATTTTTTGTGTTAAAAACCTTTCCTCCTGCTGCCTTAACAACTTGAAACTTATGACTAAAGTATTGCCAAAGTTCATCTATATTCTCATTATATATATAGGCTTTTTTAATTTCTCCTAATTCTAACTTTTTTACAAGCAAATGAATATCAATATCTTTATAAGTATAAAAATACTTTTCATATTTATACTCTAAATTGCTTGTCAAGTAAATAGGAAAGTCGTTAATAAAAATAGTGATCATTGTGTTTGAAAATAAATTTGCTTAGATTTGTCGCTATGATTTATGAAAAAAATATGGCAAAAGAAACCGCTGAGTTTCTTTTACAAATTAAGGCAATTAAACTCAATCCTAAAAACCCGTTTAATTGGGCCTCAGGATGGAATTCTCCTATTTATTGTGACAATAGAGTTACTTTATCTCATGTGCAAATTCGCACTTTCATTAGGGAGTGTTTGTCTAAAATAATTGACCGAAAATACGGAAAACCTGATGCTATAGCTGGCGTAGCTACAGGTGCTATTGCTATAGGAGCCTTGGTTGCTCAAGAATTAGGTTTGCCATTTATTTATGTTAGACCCGAAGCTAAAAAGCACGGCAGACAAAATCAAATTGAAGGACATATTGAAAAACACCAATCAGTAGTTGTGGTTGAAGACTTAATAAGTACAGGTAATAGTAGTCTAAATGCTGTAAAAGCATTAAGAGCTCAAGACATAAATGTTAAAGGTATGGTGGCTATTTTTTCTTATGGTTTTGAAATAGCTACTCAAAATTTTATTGATGCTGATGTTGAATTGACAACAATTAGTGATTATGACAATCTGATAAAACAAGCAATTGCAAGAGAATATGTTCCTGAAGATGAATTATACACCTTAGAAAACTGGCGTAAAAACCCAAGTGAATGGAAATAAATCAAGTGACTTATAAAGAAATGAAAATTAAAAAAATAAAATAATGAATTTAAAAAGTCCAAAAGTAATCGTTCAAAAAGATGATAAAACTATTTTTGATTTTTTAATTAAGGTTGAAAATTTCAAGCAATTAATGCCTGAGAATACTGATAAATTTGAAGCTAATGAAGATTCATTTCTTTTTGCCTTAAAAGGAATGCCAGACATCAGATTAAAATTACAAGAAAAAAATGCTAATAGTAGTATTATATTAGCTTCTACTAATGATAAATTCCCTTTTACTTTGAAGGGAAACATTGTTAAGTTAGATGAGTTTTCTAGTGAAGTTCAATTATTTTTTGACGGGAAGTTTAATGCAATGATGGCGATGATGATAAAAAATCCTATTCAAAAATTCATCAATACTTTAACTGAAAATATAGGAAAAATTTAAGCAAATCTTATTTCTTTAATCCCAAATTCTTTTACCGATCCATCTTCAAGTGCTATCAGTAAATTTCCTGTCATAGAAGTACCAGTAATTTTACCTAAAAACTGAACCTCTTCACAGTCAACAAACATTGAAGGAATTCCCTTTTTATATAAGATATCTTCGTATTCTTGTTTTATTTTTTTAAACTCTTGTTTTTTTATTGAAATCAGTTGATATTGAATTTCTATCAGAATTTTATCAAACAATTCATCCTTATCAATAGAAGTATTTAGAACTTTTTTTAAAGAAGTTGCTTTAATAATTTCATCAGGAAAATCATCTTGATTTACATTCAACCCCACACCTACAATTGCATTCTTTACATTATTTTTGTTAAAAGTTGTTTCAATTAATATTCCACAAATTTTTTGATTTCCTGACATAATGTCGTTAGGCCATTTTACAGATAATTTTTCGGGAATATAATTGTTTAACACAGTATACATAGCAATTGAAACCACATAATTTAAATAAAATTGGTATTCAATTTTTAAATCATCAAACCTAACTAAAACACTAAATGTTAAGTTTTTACCTTTATCCGACAACCATATATTATCGTTTTGACCTTTACCTTTTTTTTGAAAATTTGCAATTACTACAGTACCATTTTCGACATTAGTTTGCCTAACTAAGTCCTTTAAATAAGAGTTTGTTGAATCTATGGCATTAAGTTTGACTATCTTCATATATAATTACAAATATACCACATCATTACTAATAAAATTAATACATTTGCATCAAAATTATAAAGGTTTTTAATGGTTAAAAAAAAAGTAAGTAATGATCAGCTAATTGCTGAAATTATTAAAGGCATAGAACAAGTTAAAGGATTAAAAGTTGTCATTTTAGATTTAAGAGAACTTGAAAATTCAGTTTGCGATTATCATATAATTTGTGAAGGAAGTTCTAATACTCAAGTCAATGCCATTTCCGCATCTGTACAAAAAACAGTAAGTAAAGCGTTAAAAGACAAACCATGGCACGTTGAAGGAGAAGCGAATGCTGAATGGATTTTATTAGATTACATTAATGTAGTTGTACATGTTTTTCAAAAACATCTTAGAGATTTTTATGATCTTGAGAGTTTATGGGGTGATGCAAAAATCACCAACTTAGAAGCTACATATTAAAAAGTATAACAATTTAGAATAGATAAATGAGTAAAGATAAGAAGAACAAGCCTTTTAAAGAGTTTAAATTCAAATTCAATTTTTATTGGGTATATGGTATTTTATTTGCACTAATTTTAGGGTATCAATTTTTAAGCAATCCTGATTTAGCAACAAGCAAGTTAACTGAAAATGAATTTAAAGAGTTATTAAAAGCCAATGATATTGAAAAAATTGTCATTGTTAATAATGATGTTGCACAAATTTACATTACTGGTGATGCATTAGAAAAAGAGAAGCATAAAGCAAAGATAAAAGACAATCCTTTTTACAACAGTAAAGCACCTTTATATACATTCGATTTTGGTGATTTACAAAATTTCGAAAATGAATTAAGCAAAGATAAAGCTGAATACAATTTAACTTTTGATACCACCAATGCAACTCAAACTAGCATTTGGGACGGCATATTTATGTGGTTACCTTTTATTTTTATCATAGCTATTTGGGTATTTATTATGAAACGTATGTCTGGTGGCGGTGGCGGTGGCCCTGGTGGTCAACTTTTTAATATTGGCAAGTCAAAAGCTAAATTATTCGATCAAGATCAAAAAGTACAAACATCATTTAAAGATGTTGCTGGGTTAGAAGGTGCCAAAGAAGAGATTCAAGAAATAGTAGATTTTCTAAAAAACCCTGACAAATACACCAAATTAGGTGGTAAAATTCCGAAAGGAGCATTACTAGTAGGCCCTCCAGGAACAGGTAAAACCTTATTAGCAAAAGCGGTTGCTGGTGAAGCTAAAGTTCCTTTTTTCTCACTTTCAGGTTCTGATTTTGTTGAAATGTTT
>JAJRPL010000141.1 GCA_024280815.1 Bacteroidota bacterium | reverse complement strand
TCTTCTGCAAGGGCTAGCGGATTTCCTCAGTTAGAAATTGTTAATGATAAAGTTTATATGGCTTGGAATCATATTGAGGATAAAAAATATACAATCAATTTTAAAAGTTTTGATGTAGAAGATTTTAATGAGTAAATTGCAGACCACTTTATGGTAGAAGAACAAGTAATATTGGTTAATGAAAACGATGAGCAAATTGGCACAATGCCTAAGTTAGAGGCTCATAAAAAAGCAGTGTTACACCGTGCTTTTTCAGTTTTTGTATTTAATGATAAAGAGGAATTGTTATTGCAACAACGTGCAGCTAGCAAGTACCACTCTCCGCTATTATGGACAAATACATGTTGTAGCCATCAAAGAGTTGGTGAAAGTAATATTCAAGCAGGGAAAAGACGTTTGTTTGAAGAAATGGGCTTTGTTACTGAATTAAAAGAAGTGTTTTCATTTATTTATAAAGCACCTTTTGATAACGGTCTCACAGAGCATGAATTAGATCATGTAATGATTGGCTTGTACGATGAGAACCCTGAAATTAATTTTGAAGAAGTTCAAGATTTTAAATGGATGACTGTAAAGGCTGTTAAATCAGATATGGAAAAACAACCTGAAGTTTATACTGAATGGTTTAAAATTATTTTTAAAGAGTATTACCAACGTTTAATTGAGGTTTAACCAATTGTTCTTGTAGGAATCCAGATTTAGTTTTGTAGTATAAAAAGTTATATTTTTAGTGTTAATTAGTGAAATTAGTGTCTTATGAAAGTTACCGTAAATAGAAAAGCACATTTTAACGCAGCACATAGATTGTACAAGGTTGGTTGGTCAGATGAGAAAAATCTAGAAGTATTTGGTAAATGTAGCAATCCGCTGTATCATGGCCATAATTACGATTCGACAGTTTCTGTTACAGGAGAGGTAGATCCAGAAACAGGATTTGTAATAGATATGAAAGTATTAAAAGATTTGATTAAAAATGAAATTGAAGATGCTTTCGATCACAAAAATCTCAATGAAGAAGTGCCTGAATTCAAAAGTTTAAACCCAACCGCTGAAAATATTGTAGTGGTTATTTAGAATAAGCTTCGTACTAAAATTGACAAAAAACACAATCTTTCTATAACATTATATGAAACTCCTAGGAATTTTGTGAGTTATGATGGGGAGTAACATTTATTACTAACACAGTATGTTTCTAGCTCATCTAGATACACTTTCTTAGTGGCATCATCTAACAGTGAATATTGAAATGAGTTTTTAGCCAATTCATAGAGATCTTGTTTCTTTAAATTTAAAGCTTCTTGTATTTCTATATAATTTTGATTGACTTGTCCGCCAAAATAAGCAGGATCATCAGAATTTATAGTTACTTTTAAACCTAAATTCATCATTTTCTTTAATGGATGTTTTTTTAAATCGTTTACAACCTGTAAAGCAGTGTTTGAAAGTGGACAAACCGTTAAAGCTAAATCTCGTTTAATAATTTCTTGAATTAAATTGTCGTCTTGTAGGCAGTTGTTGCCATGATCTATTCTTTTAATTTTTAATAAGTCTAAAGCTTCCCATATATAATCAGCATCACCTTCTTCACCAGCATGAGCTAATGGAATGTATCCTTCTTTTACAGATGCTTTAAATACACGTTGAAATTTAGAGGGCGGATTCCCTTTTTCAGAAGAGTCTAATCCTACAGCAGTAATTAAATGTTTAAAAGGTAATGACTGTTCTAAAGTTTTAAAGGCATCCTCTTCAGAAAGATGACGTAAATAACTCATAATTAATAATGAAGATATGTTCAATTTTTCTTTGGCATCGTTACAAGCTTTTGAAATTCCGTTAATAACGGTTTCAAATGATACACCACGTTCTGTATGTGTCTGTGGGTCAAACATAATTTCAGTATGCCTTACGTTTTGAGTTGCACATTTCTCTAAATAACTATAGGTTAAATCGTAAAAATCTTGCTCAGTAATTAAAACTCCTGCACCTTGATAATAAATATCTAAAAAGTCTTGCAAACAATCGAATTGGTATGCTTTCTTAATTTCTTCAATAGACTTGTATTTGATGTTGATATTATTGCGTTGAGCAATTTTAAACATTAATTCGGGTTCAAAAGAACCTTCTATATGTAAGTGGAGCTCCGCTTTCGGGAGGTTTTCTATAAAATTTTGCATTCGTTGATAATTATTGGATATCAAAAGTAAAACAAATTATCATTATACAATCAAAATGATGATATTTGTATATGAAAAAAATAGTTTTAATAGTATTAGCAGTAATTGCAATACTATTTACAATGAATAGCGTTATGAGTCAATCGAGCAAATTAGAAGTAGGAGATACCATTCCGTCATTTACATTAAAAAATCAAGTAGGTGATGCTATTGATGTAAATACCTTTCTAGGTAAAAAAGCAATGGTTATTTATTTTTATCCTAAAGATGATACGCCTGGCTGTACTAAAGAAGCTTGTGAATTTCGTGATGAATTTGAGGCTTTTACAGATTTAGACGTTGAGGTTATTGGTATTAGTGCTGATGATGTTGCATCTCATAAAAAATTCGCAGAAAAATACAGATTACCATTTACCTTATTGTCAGATATTAAAAATGAAGTACGTAAATTATTCGGAGTGCCAAAAAGTATGCTGGGTTTAATGCCTGGTCGTGTTACTTATGTTGTGGATAAAAACGGAATTATCATTCATATTTTCAATAGTCAATTTGGAGCCGAAAAACATATTAAAGAAGCATTAACAAAATTAAAAGAAAATTAAAAGTGAATAAATTATATCCATTAAAGTTTGAGCCCATTTTAAAAGAAAAAGTTTGGGGAGGTGAAAAATTACATCAAATTCTAAATAAAAAATCAAATAAAACCAATATTGGTGAAAGTTGGGAAATTTCTGATGTTGACGATGATGTATCTATAGTTAACAACGGACAATTTAAAGGTCAAAATCTTAAGGATTTGATAAAAACCTACAAAGCTGAGTTGGTTGGAGAGAAAGTGTATCACCAATTTGGTGATAAGTTTCCTTTATTAATAAAATTTATTGATGCTAAAGAAGCTTTGAGTATTCAGTTGCATCCTAATGATGTTTTAGCTAAAGAAAGACACAATTCATTTGGTAAGACTGAGATGTGGTACGTGATGCAGGCTGATGAAGGTGGAAATTTGATTGTTGGTTTTAAAGAAGATACCACTAAAGAAGAGTATTTAAAACATTTAGAAGACAAAACTTTGTTAGATATTTTAAATGTTGATAATGTTGAAGAAGGTGATGTGTATTTTATTCCTACAGGCAGAATACATGCTATAGGAGCGGGAGTGTTGCTAGCCGAGATTCAACAAACAAGTGATATTACGTATAGAATTTATGATTGGGATCGACCAAATCCCGATGGTACGTATCGTGATTTACATGCCGAATTGGCTTTAGAAGCGATTGATTATAAAGCAGAGTCAACGTACAAAACTAGTTATGGTAAAAGTTTAAATAAAGCATCAAATATAATTGATTGTCAGTATTTTACAACTAATTTTTTGACTATAAATAATGTGGTTTCTATTGATAATAATGATAAAGATTCATTTGTTATTTATATGTGTGTTAAAGGTGAAATTTCAATTACTTATAATAATGATAAGGTTGAAATAATCCGAAAAGGAGAAACCTTATTAATGCCAGCAAACCTTTCAAAATTTGAAGTAGAGGCTATTGAAAATTCAGAACTCTTAGAGGTTTATATAAAATGAAAACCGAGTATGAAAATATTAAAGTAATTGCTTTTGATGCCGATGACACGCTTTGGGTAAATGAAACCTATTTTAGAGAAGCAGAATTGAAATTCGCTAAACTGCTTTCTGCTTACGAAACGGAAAACAAAATAGATCAAGAATTGTTTAAAACAGAGATAAATAATCTTGAAATTTATGGTTATGGAGTTAAGGGCTTTGTGCTTTCTATGGTTGAATCTGCGTTAGAATTGTCTAATTATAAGTTGAATCCGAAAATAATTCAAGAAATTCTGGCTATTGGTAAAGAAATGCTAGAAAAACCGATAGAATTGCCAGAAGGTGTAGAGCATACTTTAAAAACTTTAAGCCCAAATTACAAATTGATTGTAGCAACCAAAGGCGATTTACTAGATCAAGAACGGAAGTTAGAAAAATCTGGATTACTCAATTACTTTCACCATATAGAAGTGTTGAGCGATAAAAAACCTGAAAATTACTTAAAGCTATTAGCTCATTTAGATATTGAACCCTCAGAATTGCTAATGATAGGTAATTCTTTAAAATCAGACATATTACCACTAATAAAAATAGGAACTAGTGCTATACATGTGCCATTTCATACCACTTGGGTACATGAAGTTGTTAAACATAATGGTGATGGTTATAAAACAATAGCCAAATTAACTGATGTTTTAGAGTTTTTATAATGAAACCCTCATTGAGGGGTTTATTAAAAAATAGCCAATAACTTTTATTAAATAAAGTAATTGGAATACTGGTGATTAACCTTAATTTATGAAATGAAAGAGTTAGATATTGAAAGCTGGAATAGAAAAGAACATTTTAATTTTTTCAAACAATTTACGGATGCCTATTTTTCAGTTACTATAGATGTTGAGGTAACTAAACTTTATGTGTATTCAAAGCAAAATAATATTTCATTTTTTGTGCTGTATTTACATGCCTGCATGAAGGCTATTAATAGTATAGAAAATTTACGATATAGAATTAGAGATGATAAAGTGATTGTACATGATGTTATTCATGCCTCAGCAACGATACTAAGAGCAAACAAAACCTTTGGATTTTCATTTATTCATTTTGATGATGATTTTAAAATTTTCAATGAAAATTTTGAAACTGAAAAAGAGCGAATTTTGAATAGTGCTAATTTGTTTCCTACGCAAAATACTGACGATTGCATTTATTGTTCTGCAATGCCTTGGTTAAATTTTTTAGGGCATAAAGAACCTTTGTTTGGTGTAGTTAAAGAGTCTGTGCCTAAACTGGCTTTTGGTAAGTTTATCAATAAAGAAGGAAAGCTAATGATGCCAGTAGCTATTTCGGTAAATCATGCGTTGGTTGATGGTTACCACGTGGGCTTATTCGTTGATAAATTTCAAAAGCATTTAAGTGATTTTTAAAACCTATTCTAGTCTAGAATATTTGAATAAAAACCCTTAAGTTTGCAAAAATTTAAAATAGTGAAATTATGGCAAGTGTAAAAAACTTAAAAAAAGATATCAATTACGTTTTATCAAATATTATTGAAGAGTGCTATGTGTGGCAAATGCTACAAGATGATACTAAAAAGTCTGATAAAGCTGAAAAAATTATAGATGAAGCAATTACTACATTCGATGAGCTTATTGAAAAAGTGAATTCTAAAAAAGTAGAGAATAAAAAAGCACATTTTAAAGGTATA
>JAJRPL010000140.1 GCA_024280815.1 Bacteroidota bacterium | reverse complement strand
TGTGCAAGTAACAAATACTGCCAACAGCGGAGGAGAAAAAATGAATTTGCAACAATCTATTGAAAATTCTCTCCGTAAAAAAGGATATACGATTGTAAATACTTCGTCTGAGGCATCGTTAGGACTTTTTGTTAATGTTCTGTTTGCCAATAATTTAAAAGAAGCAAAAGCGATTGCGGCCGCCTCAGGATTGGGACTGGCCACAGGTGTTGTGGCAATGGGTTCTGGCTCATCAACAAGCGATTCTTTACTTATCGGGGCTACAGCGGCTTTAGTTGGTGCAGCAGGCTCAAAATTACTAGAAGACGACACTTTTAAGGCCGTTGTTGATATTGATGTGAAAAACTATATTGACGGTGATGAGGAAAAGAGTAGGGTGTATGCAAGAGCCGTAAAAATGAATTTAGATTTAAAACAAGCAATGCCTGTTCTTGAAAAAGAAACAACTAGAAGCATTGCTAATATTTTTTAATGGATTATCTATGAAAAACACAATTTATTCAACTATTCTAACTTTTATTGTTGCTTTTGCTTTTTCTGGATGTGCTGGAAAAAGCGTTATTGTTCAAGGAGCGATGAAAAATTATCCACCTTTAGGTGCTGACAAGATATATAAAGTTTCAGCCGCGAATACCTATGATTCAAACTACAGCGGAGCAAAATATATCTATAAGAACAATGAACACAGATTTCTGATAGAAGCGGATGCGATAACAACCCTTTCTTATGGTTATAAATATTTTAGAATTATCAAACCCATTGATACTTCTTCTGAAATGATTACTTCTCCTGAAGAATTAAAAAATATTTGTTTCGATGAAAGTGTGATAAATACTTTTGTTAATGCTGAAAAACAATGTAGTTATCAAGAGAAAAATGTACCTTTTGTTAATATTATAGCGGTGTATAAAGAAAAACCGTCTGATGCATTAACTATAAGTGCTCAAGAAGTTATTGATTACCTAAGCTTGCATGATTCGTACATTGATGCAGACAATTATAATTTTTTAGAATTTAAAGATGAATTTTTAATAACTAAATAGCTGAAATACCAATCGTTAAGCGATTGGAGTTTCAGCTATAAGGCATTAGTATCTATTCCGTAGACCCTCACTGTCATCCTCAGCAAACCTTGCTGTATTCCAACACTAAGCAAGAAGTTTTATTAATCCGTGCTACATAATAAAATCTAGCAATTTATTATGAAATTCATTATAACTACTTTACTTTTATTATGTATTTCGTTATAATACTATAAATATAAAGGATATTAAATGTGTGTATTACAAGAAGAAAACGAATGGTATATTGACATCTCTTTTAACAATTATTTTGAGTTTTCAAAGAAATTATCAAAGAGAAAAAGACAAGATATTTTGTTTGGTGAATTTTGCAGAGAAATTGATTCTGTATTTGGTATGGAATTAATAAACTCTGAAAATGTAAGTTTTGAAAGAAAAGAAACTTGCCAGATATTTTTTTCTTTTTGTACCACAAGTTTGACTGAGATGGAATGCAACTTAGAGATAGTCACATCACTATTAAACAAATACCACTTAAATAGATTCCTCTATACATATAAGGATTAAAAATGAATAATAATATAAGTGTTTGTCTTCAAAGAGATTTTACAGAACTGAAAAAATTACCAGAGAGCAGCTTCAAAAAGAGGTACTGGATACGCTTATCAGTGTTGGTTACAATCCTATTGAGATAGAATTTGGAAAACCAAATAAAGGTGTTGTGAGTGAAATCAGAGTACCTGTTTTGTTTGATGAGAAAGAGGCTATGCGTAATTGGCATAATAAGTACGATAAAAATTGATTGTGGAGAGTAGATAATGTATTTTAAAGTTGATACTGAAATGTATGATGCAGGAGAACTTGGAGCAGAGTTTGTTCGTTCTGCTGAGAAAACAGCAGAAGAGTATGAGGCTTTTGAATTTTTAACAAGTGCTTTTGGGGCAATGACACCAAAACAGCGAGAAGATTTTTTAAGTTTTGCTACTGCTTTTCATGAGTTTAGAAAAGAGTTTGAGGGTAAGCATAGTAATATAGAAAAGATTACAAAAGAGTGGAGGGGAAAATGAAAAAAGTACAATGTAGAATCGGGGATGAGAAAGTACAATCTCTCTACAGAGAACTTAATAGAACTATCTCTGCGAATAGATTAAGTGTTGTTCTCGATGAGATTGAAAAGTTACCTCAACTAAACAAGTTTGGTACTAAAATCAGAAACAAAAAAGGTGTAATGATTGCATTTGTTGGCACGAAAGGTAGTTTGAAAAAATTTACTGTTGATTATTACAATGGATGTTGGTACTTTGATGGCAATAGGCTTAGGAAAAAGAAAAGACTCTTGGTTAACACTTTCTACGATTCTGTTTTTTTGGAAAATTGCAATTTTTCTGATGGGGAAATTGATAAGATTTGGAAGAAAATATCACATAGAGCAGAGTCTTTATAGGGGGCATAAGTAATGAAAAATATATTGATGAACAGAGAAATGACAAAAGCAATACTTGATGGTCATAAGACTCAAACAAGAAGAATTGGTGTAACTTCAAGTGGTAAATACATTATAGATGACAATTTACTGAAAAGTTATAAATTAGCTAATCAAGACATTTTAAAATGTGGTAAATATCAAAAAGGCGATATTGTTTGGGCTAGAGAGCCTGTCCATGTAGAAAATCATTTAGTACACACAATGTATTGTTGGTATATTGCAGATGACAAGGAGTTCCCGTTAGAAATACCTGATAGGTTTAAAGACCCAATGCCTAGATGGCTTTTAGGTAGACACAATATACCAAACGGATGTATAAAAGAGATGGCTCGTATTTTTTTGAAGATTACTGATGTTCGCGTGGAGAGGTTACAGAATATCGGATATGATGAGATAAGCTTAGAGGGTTTTGATGTAGCCTATAAAGATTGTAGCGGATTAAGTTATGAAGAAAGAAGATTTGATTGGTGGATTAAGCTATGGGATAAAACAGCACCAAAAGGCTATATGTGGGATGATAATCCCTATGTTTTTGTATATGAGTTTAAAAGAGTAAATAGAGACGGAAGTAACTACAATGAATAAAAACAAGACAATTCCCAACGGCTTTGCAATTGGTTCTAACCCTCAAATAGGAAAAATATCAGATAGGGCTTTATCGAGAGTTGTTGGCATACCTGTTCAAACGCTTCAAGATTGGAAGAAAAGGGATGGAAATTGGAGAAAAGTAATTTACAAACTTTTAAAAAACATGAGTGAAGATGAGATAAGGGAAAGATTAGAAAAGGAGACGAAATGAAAAACTATTTGATTTTATCTCAATATAGAGATAATTCGGAATATAATGATTTTATTGGGATCCTATATCACTTTCCTAAAAAGCATAAAAACTATATTCAACCCGGTTCAGAATTTATCTATTATGAGCCGTCTAAAAAAGGAAAAGGTGTCTATTTCGGTTATGGTAAAATAGATACTGTTTTTGAAGATAAAAAAGAAACCGATCATTATTATGCAAAAGTGGTTGATTATCAACCGTTTAAAAATGAAGTTCCGTTAAAAGATGCAAATGAAGCTCTGCATGAAAATAAAGAACAGTATAATGCACAAAATGCAGTAAGGTATACAGCAAAAGAAGTTATTGAAAACATATGTAAAAAAGGTGGCTTGCGTAGTAAAAATAAGGCTGTAAGTTTTAAAACGAGAGCTAGAACGGTAGATATGCTAGGACGGCAGCAGATAGCCGGTATCCCTACGGCGATTAACGAGTTATTTAAAAATGCACATGATGCGTATGCCGATGATGTATTGGTAGATTATTATGTTTCTGATGGGCTTTTTGTATTGCGTGATGATGGTCTAGGAATGACTTTAGATGATTTTATTAACCGATGGCTTACCCTTGGAACGGATAGTAAAGTGGATGTATCAAAGTCTCTGATACCGCCTCCTAAGGATCCAACAAAAGAAGAACGTCCATCTATGGGCGAAAAAGGGATTGGAAGACTTGCAATATCTATTATTGGCCCACAAGTTTTGATTTTGACAAGAGCAAAACGATTTACTGACAATAAAGAAAATTATCATGATCTTGTTGCGGCGTTTATTAACTGGAAAATGTTTGAGATACCCGGTATAAATATTGATGAGATTACTATTCCGATTAAAACCTTTTCATCAGGTACTCTCCCAGATGCCGGTGATGTTTCCTATATGATACAAGAAGTTAAAGACAATTTGCTCCAATTGTCAGATAAAGTACCGGAAGATTTATTTCATACAATATCTAACGAGTTAGAACAATTTACTATCGATCCTTTGAAAGAAGCAGAATTTTTAAAAGAACCTGATTTACGAGTTTCGAGCGGAACACACTTTTATATTTTACCTTCTGATCCTATTATCAAAGAAGATCTTGATATAGAGACAAATGAATACTCCAAACTTCATAAACATTTGCTCGGTTTTACAAATACCATGACACCGAACCATAAACCACCCAAAATAAAAGCAGGGTTCAACTGGCATAATCGTTCTGATGATCTTTCCATCGACATTATTGAGGAAGAAGCGTTTTTTACACCGCAAGACTTTGCAAATGCCGATCATAGATTTGAAGGTGTTTTTGATGAGTATGGAACATTTCATGGCACAATATCAATATATGGAAAAAATCCTGTTGAATATCATCTCCCATGGCATAAGGCTAATGGTAAAAAAGTTGCTTGCGGTTCCTTTTTATTGGATTTTGCTTATATACAAGGTGAAGCATCTGAAACATCAATACCTTTAGATATTTTTAAGTCATTAAAATCAAAATGTAATAATATAGGTGGACTTTATATTTATAAAAACGGTATTCGTGTTCTTCCATATGGAGATAATGATTTTGATTTTTTAGAAATTGAAAAACGAAGAACTTTAAGTCTTAGAAACTATTTTAGCTATCGCCGTATGTTTGGTGCTATTGAAATTAATCACAAAGACAATAAGGAACTCAGAGAAAAAGCAGGTCGTGAAGGTTTTCAAGATAATAAAGCATATAGACAATTTCGAGATATTTTGACACGTTTTTTAGAAAGTGTGGCACAAGATTTTACTCAAGATAAGGGTATATATTCAGAAATTTATTTACAAGAAAAAGAAGAAATCAAAAAAGCTGATGCACGAAGAAAAAGAATTGAAAAAAGAAAAAGTGAAAAGCTAAAACTATTTTTAACTAAGTTTAAAATGGCATTGGAAAATCTGCAAGCTCTAAAACATGTTGATGAAGTAGATAACCTTCTCAAACATCTTCGTAGGGAGATAGATAATAGACTTACATTTAGTGATAATGAAAAGCTTGCTTATGAGATTATTGCGTTGGAAAAGAGGTATTTAGAGAAATTTAAAGAGATTGAACAATCATATATCATATCTCGTCCAACCGGTGTAACTATCAAAACAAAAAGGGATAATGAACTTTGGATTACTTATAAAGCTGAAAAAGATAATGCAATAGAAACTGTATTTAATCCTAAAAGACAAGAGATAAGTTCAATTATTTCTCAAGCCATTGAAACTGCACGACTAGAAATAGATCGAAGAAAAAGAATAGAACAATCATTAGACGAGATATATAAAGAGACAAAAAAAGAGATCAATAATGAGAAAAAAACGGTTACTGAAAAAAAAGAAGAAGTTAAAAACGAGGTTGAAGAAGCGACAAAGCATAGTATAAAAACAATTGAGGAGACTATAAGAACAGTTGCCGAAGACTTCAATAAAACAGACTTTTCCGGTATGAGTGAGGATGAAATAGCAGCCAAAAGGCTTGAATATGAAGAGGCTATAGAAAAAGTATCTCAAAGAGAGAAAAGAACGCTTGAAACGATTAGTGCCCTACTTGAAGGGGTAGACTGGGAGTTCGATGATGAAGGTAATATCATTAGTGATCTTGATGTGCAAGAAGCTAATGAAAGAATATTAAGTGAAGTTCAAGAACAACATAAGTTAGACATGGAACTTGCTCAAGTGGGTATAGCGATCAATATTATCAACCATGAATTTGACAGTAGTATTCGTACAGTTAGAAGAAACCTAAGACGACTGAAAGCATGGGCAGATATTAATGAAAATATTGCAAGTATCTACAATGATGTAAGAAGTGGATTTGAACATATAGACGGTTACTTGTCACTCTTTACACCTTTGAATAGAAGACTCTACCAGAAAGAGATAGATATAAAAGGATATGAAATATCCGACTTTATAAAAAATCTTTTTAAAGTAAGATTCGAACGACATGAAATTATATTTAAGGTAACGGATAGCTTTAGAAAACATTCTGAAAAAGGCTATCCGTCTACTTTTTACCCGGTATTTATTAATCTCGTTAATAATTCAATCTATTGGCTAAAAGGCTCTTTGATAAAAGATAAGATGATTACTTTTGATACATTGGATGATCATTTTACAGTATCAGATAATGGACCGGGTATCAGAAAAGAGATGAGAGAAGTGATTTTTGACTTTGGGTTTAGCAGTAAGCCGGGAGGTAGAGGAATGGGGCTATACATTGCAAAAGAATCTTTAAATGAGTTGGGTTATGACATCAAGCTATTAGATTCAGAGAAGGGCGCTACATTTGAAATTTTGAAGAAGGATGAAGAAAATGAGTGAGTTTGTGGACTATTCAAAAGGTGTGATTACTG
>JAJRPL010000139.1 GCA_024280815.1 Bacteroidota bacterium | reverse complement strand
GTCTTGACTACTATCAATTCTAGCTTGTTTTTTTGCAGCCGCTTCTTCAATTCGTATTTTAGGAATCCCCTGCTCTATTGCTTTAGTCATTCCGCCTAACGATTCTACTTCTTCAATTAATTTCCATGCTTTTTTTGCAATGAATGCAGTTAACTCTTCAACATAATAAGAACCTGCCCAAGGATCGACCGTTTTACAAATTTTTGTTTCTTCTTGAATATAAATTTGTGTATTTCTAGCAATTCTAGCAGAAAAATCTGTAGGTAAAGCTAAGGCTTCATCCAAGGCATTGGTATGTAAACTCTGCGTGCCCCCGAATACTGCTGACATTGCCTCTATAGTTGTTCTAGCCACATTATTAAACGGATCTTGTGCCGTTAAACTCCACCCACTAGTTTGACAATGTGTACGCAATGCTAGTGATTTTTCATTTTTAGGGTTGAATTGTTTCACTATTTTAGCCCATAACAATCGACCTGCTCTTAATTTCGAGATTTCTTTAAAATGCTCCATTCCTATACCCCAAAAAAAGGATAATCTCGGAGCAAAACTATCAATATCTAAACCAGCTTCAATACCAGTACGCAAATATTCTAAACCGTCAGCCAACGTATATGCCAATTCAATTTCTGGTGTGGCACCAGCTTCTTGCATATGATAGCCAGAAATAGAAATAGAATTAAATTTTGGCATATACTTACTTGTATATTTAAAAATATCAGCCACAATTTTCATAGATTCCTTGGGTGGATAGATATAGGTATTTCTAACCATAAATTCTTTAAGGATATCATTTTGAATAGTACCTGCCAATTGCTCAATTGCAACACCTTGCTCTTTTGCAGCTACAATATAAAATGCTAAAATGGGTAAAACAGCTCCGTTCATAGTCATAGAAACCGACATTTTATCTAGTGGAATTTTATCAAACAATACTTTCATATCTTCAACAGAATCAATTGCAACACCAGCTTTACCAACATCACCTTGTACACGTTCATGATCAGAATCATAACCTCTATGAGTAGCTAAATCAAACGCAACAGACAATCCTTTTTGCCCTGCTTCTAAATTCCTTCTATAAAAAGCATTACTTTCTTCTGCCGTTGAAAACCCAGCATATTGCCTTATAGTCCAAGGTCGCCTTACATACATCGTTGCATAGGGACCACGCAAATAAGGTGCAATACCTGCTACAAAATTTTCGTGACCAAAAGTTTCAACCTTCTGCTTTTCTGCTTGGTGATTTAAGGTTATATGTTGGATGTTTTTTCTTGGCATTTATTCTTTTTCCAAACGTTCTTGTTCTACATTTTCAGACAAACGCCTTGTAATTATGGGCTTAATGACTGTCTTTCTTGATTTTGTTTTCACAAAAGGATACAGTTCTAATTCATCGTTCATTTTATCATCAAGGTTTAGGTGTATATTGGTTCCTAACAACACTTCTTCTCCGCTATTAAATTGTTTTTGTGTTGCCAAAGCACTTTCTTCAATTTTTCGTTGGATTGTTCCTGCTTGTAATTGTTTTAGAAATCCACCTTTTTTTTCGATATCTTTAAATAGTATCAAAGCTTTATCAGCAATTTGTTTAGTTAGAGTTTCAATATAATAAGCCCCATCAGCAAACTGATTAGCTTCATTAAAATAACTTTCTTCTTGTAAAATCAATAATTGATTTCTAGCAATTCGCTCTCCGAATTCATTTTTTTTATGATATAAATTATCGTAAGAAATATTAGAAATAGTATCTGCTCCTCCTAAAATTGCCGACATACATTCAGTGGTTGTACGCAATAGATTCACATTATAATCATACAATGTTTTATTACGTAAACTTGGTTGTACAAATAATTGCACTTTAGACGTAAACTTATATTCATCTAATAACAATTGCCATAAAATTCTAAAAGCTCTTAGTTTGGCAATTTCGAAAAAGTAATTACTCCCTACTGAAAAATGGAATTGAATAGGTTCTTCGTTACTCTCAAAATTTTGGGACTGGAGGACAGCATCATTAAAAAAGTTTAAATATTCATTGCCATGTGCTAGTGCATAGGCAACTTGTTGAACCATATTTGCTCCTGCATTTTGATACAAACTAGCATCAACTGATACTATTCCTTTCTTGTTCGTCGAGTTTTTTAGTATTTTCTCTAAAATTCGATGATCTTCTTTTTCATTGTAAAACCAGTTTCCTGTTTTGGCAAAATTTCCAAGAATATCGATATTTAAATAAACCGTAAACTCCTGAGTATTCTTTAAAAGCTCTTCAATAAAGGTTTGAGATAGAAAATTTAATTTGAAATGGATTGTCAACGAATCATCACTACTCCAGATGCTTAGGGACTGAGTAACAAGTTCTTTTAAAAGAGCTATACAATCAAAAGGTTTATTAGCTTCAAATTGAATAGAAGTTGCACCACGTTGTAAAGCATCTATCGCTAAAAAATTGGCAGTTTTTTCATCAGAAACAAAAATAGATTGACAAATAGAAAAACTTTTTTTTGAAGTTTTAAAGGGTATTTGTTCAAATTCATCTTGATGATAAAATGGTTTTACTTTAATTCCTTCATTTGACTCCCACACCAAAGCCTCATTATAGTCTGCACCTTTAAGATCAAACTGTATTTTTTGCTTCCATTGTTTTGCTGAGACTGGATTGAATTCGCTAAACAAAAAATCACTCATTACTTAATTTTTAATCGTATCAAATTCTATAATATAAATATCTTCATCCTTACGTTTCATTTTATATTCTTCCCTAGCAAATTTTTCTAAAGAATCTGGATCACTTAAGTTGTTTATTATCTTTTTATCACCTTTCATTTCATTTTTATAATAACTATTTGTTTTTTCAATCTTATCAATTTCTTTATCTAATTCTCTATGATTCATATAAGAATTTTCATCAAAAAACAACATCCAAATCAAAAACAATAAAAATATAACCACATATCTATTGCTTAAAAAATTTACTACCTTAAGTTCTCTAAATTCTTTAAAATTCATTTTTATTTTTTACAATCTTTCATTAATGATAGTTCTAACAATATCTACCGCTACAGTATTGTATTTATTGTTTGGTATAATAATATCTGCATATTCTTTCATAGGTTCAATAAACTGATCGTGCATTGGCTTTAACGTAGTTTGATAACGTTGTAAAACCTCGTCAATATCTCTACCACGCTCTTGAATATCTCTTTTTAATCTTCTAATTAAACGTTCATCAGAATCGGCATGTACAAACACTTTTATATCTAATAAATCTCGTAATTCTTTATTGGTAAAAATAAGTATTCCCTCAACAATTAATACTTTACTCGGATGCGTTTTAACTGTGTCTTTTGTTCTATTGTGTGCTGCAAAAGAATAGACTGGTTGGTCAATAGCTTTACCTTTCTTTAAGGTTTTTAAATGCTCAACTAGAAGATCAAAATCTATTGCTTTTGGGTGGTCAAAATTTATCTTAACTCTCTCTTCATACGATAAATCATCGGTAGCCTTATAATATGAATCTTGAGAAATCACCGTAACATCTTGATCTGGCAATTGATTCAAAATTTGATTAACTACTGTGGTTTTTCCGCTACCTGTACCTCCGGCAATTCCTAAAATAAGCATAGTTGTATTTATTATAATTACACTACAAATTTAGGTTTATTTCTTTGGTAATACTCTAACCACGCCAACATTTTCTACACCAACATAAATAAATCCGTCAGGTGCTTGTTTTATACTTCTTATTCTTCCTAAACCTTCCAATAATTTTTCCCTCTTTACTACTTTATCGTCTTTAAGTACCAATCGTTCTACATATTGAAATTTTAATGAACCAACCAATAAATCTCCTTTCAAATCAGGATATTTATCTGAAGAAACAATCGTAAAACCACTTGGTGCAATTGAAGGTACCCAATAAAATAAAGGCTGTTCCATATCTGGTAAAGCTGTGTCTTCTGTCAATACTGTACCATCATAATTAATTCCATAACTAATTTTTGGCCAACCGTAATTTTTACCTTTATTGATAATATTGATTTCATCACCTCCTTTTGGACCATGTTCGTGCGTCCAAATTTCACCTGTTACAGGATGCTTTGTCATCCCTTGCGGATTTCTATGTCCATAAGAATAAATTGCAGTTTTTGCATTTGCATCATTGACAAAAGGATTATCTGATGGTATAGAGCCATCAGCATTC
>JAJRPL010000138.1 GCA_024280815.1 Bacteroidota bacterium | reverse complement strand
TTGGATACAAGATTTTTTAAAAAAATGCAGGCTAAAACCAACCAGCTATACTTTAATATGGTTTTTTGTGGTAAATTAATAGCTTTAAAAGGTCCTGATTTAGTAGTAGAAATTATAAATCGACTACATGAATTAGGCTACACTCAGGTAAAGCTTCATATAATTGGAGATGGTATATTGAAAGATCAATTACTAAAAAAAGTAAAATCATCTAAAATAGAAAACAGTATTTTTTTTCATGGAAACCTTTCGCAAAAAGCTATAATTCAACATTTCGAAGAGGCAGATGTTTTTATATTACCAGGACGTTATGATACAGAAACGGGTCGTGCTGAAACCCAAGGCTTGGTGATTCAAGAAGCACAAGCGATGGAATTACCGGTTATTGTATCTGATGTTGGCGGTATGAAATATGGAATGTTAGCTAATGAAAGTGGTTTTGTTATAGAAGAAGAAAATTTGGAAGGTTTTGTAAGCGCTGTTGAACAACTTATATTAGATTCTAACCTTAAAACCCGTATGGGTAAAGCTGGAAGGAAAAACGTAGAGCTTAATTATGACAACACTGTTTTAATAAAAAAGCTACAAGAAATATACAATGATGTAGTTAATAGATGAAAAAATACCTACTTAAAATATCGATATTTTTAATTCCTTTGATTCTTGGTTTCTTACTTTTAATTAGTTATGCAAGTCGAAATCATCATTTTCATGCTTCTACTTGGTATTATTATAAAGATTTTGAGTATGCGTTTCATGAAAAGGATATTGACATATTAGCTTTGGGTAATAGTAAATTATTATCTGCATTAGATAAAACTGTTATGGAGGATACTTTGAAAAAATCGGTTGCTTTACTTGGATATTCCTCCGCAAATATTTCAATTTCAAAATTAACATTAGAGGCATACTTACAAAATAGTAGTAAGAAGCCTAGCCTTGTATTATTAGAGGTTTCTTGGTTTACATTTAACAATGAAAGGACTCATTTACATAACATTGCTGGAGACTTATTTATAAAAGATCCAAGCTTATTTGTGCATATTTTAAAATATGATGATGATCTGTTAGTAGATATTAAAAAATCATTTAAAATGAGCTTACAACAGTTTTCAGAAACTGAAAGTTCAAAAAATGATATTTCTTATGCAATTAAATTTAAAGCTAAATCACCTTTAACAGTAGATTATACGTTTAATATTAGTGATATGGAAGTTGTTTTTCCTGATCATATTGCTGGTGTTGACCCTTTTCTTTTTGAAGAGTTTAATGCTTTGGTAGAGATTTGTAAAAGTAATCATATCAACTTAATTTTATTTACTGCACCAGAAGATGAAACGTTCAGTAAGAGTCAAAAAGATATTAAAGACATAAAATCTATTTTTCATAATTTATCAGATAAAAATCAAAATATTTCTTATTTAGATTATAGTTTTGGGGGTGATTTATGGGATAAAAAGTATGAAATGTGGTTAAAAGATTCACACCATATTAATGAAAATGAATTATTTACATTAGAGTTATTAAAAGATATTGAACAATAATTAATTAACTTTTATTGATTCATTTTTTAAAGAATCTATAATATTCTCATTAAACCAACGAGAGAATTTTCGGGCTCCTTTGTAATTGAGATGTTGTAAATCACCGAATTCAGAATTTTCAAGTGGAAAATCCTTAAAATCTAAAAACTTTATATCATTAAACCGTTCTGTTTTAATTTGTTGAAAAACAGTTTCATATTGATTCCCTATAAATTGTTTATGGTAAGGACTTCTAATTAAATAAACTGCTATGTTTTTTTCTTTACAAAGTTGTACGATTTTATCTAAATATAAAATATCGTAATTTGATAATTTAATATTTTCTTTTTGATGTTGATTAAAGTTTTTAGGCGTTAAGGTATCTAGTATTTTATTGACTTTATGTCGATTTAAATATAGATAGCCTCCAGTAGAATCAATATAATTATAACGATTTAATGCGATACGCTCTATATTGTAACCCAAACTTTTTAAAATAGCATGTTGATAGCCTCCGATGTTTTTTAAAGCTAGTAATTTGTTGTCTTTTAGGTTTAAAAAAGCATTGTAATTTGGTAAATGATGATTTATATACCTGTCTCTCCAGATTTTTTGATCTTCTCGAATAAGTATGTTTGTAGGGTTAAATTCAATAAAAACTGATTGTAGTTGTGGGTTTTGTTCTACTACTTTTTTAAGTTTTTGATAAATGTAAAAATAGGTCTCTGCAGAGCTCGATAAATTTTTAAAATTATTAATTAATGAATCATTATAAGCGCATTCTGGTTGAGAATTTCCTACTATAATTTTATCAATATTATTATCTAATTTAAAATTTGCATTTTCACTAATAAAATAATTACTTGTAAATATTAACCCGAGTAAACTCCCATAGAAAATCATGAAAAACTTAATAGTATTTATTAAAAAAGAATTCATTACTAATAGTTAAAATTAAGAGTTATGTTTTTCTGATCCATTTATTAAAAGAAAGGAAACTATTTTTTAGCCCTTCATATTTAAAGTGGTGTCATTCTTTAAATATTTTTTATGTAACAATGCAAATTTTAAATTAGAATGATCTTGTTATTTTCAATAAATCACTAGATAAATTTTTAGAAAATATTTCTGAACCATTTTTATTTAAATGAGTTGCATTATAGAAATAGTCTTTATTATAACATATACTATCCTTAGAATAATCCAAATATGTCATATCATATTTTTTAGCATATTTTATAAATAATTGAATTATTTCTTCTCTATTATTTATAAATTTTTGCCCTTCAATATATTCGGGAGTATAAACTAAATAAACATTTATTCTTTTCTTATTACATTCTAATAGAAATTTATCAAATAACTCGACTGATGCTGAATCAAGTATTGCATTATAATTTTTCATTTTAGTTTTAGCTAATTCAAATTCATTCGTCCATTTGTTATCAATCCCTTTGTAGCCATTAATTCTAAAGGGAGTAATAATTTTATTGCTCATACTAGTTTTAAACGCTTTTTTAATAACTGTTGACTCTCCAAAATATCGTATTAAAGGGATTTTGTAATCAAAAAATCTGAAACCTTTATAAGATTTTGTGTATTTTTCTATATTATAATTCCCAAGCATATAAGGCAGAAACTGTTGATGTAAATATAAATTATCTCTTTTTTGCAGACTATAAATATCTACGGCTAAAATGATCTCTTTTGGTAATTTATTGTGTTTTATATACTCTAGATGCCTTAAATATTGTAACCAAAAATTATGGCCATCAATACCAAAGTTGTAAATTTTTACATTTAATGAGTCTTCCAAAATTTTTGGGTTAAATTCCACCCAAGCTCTTGAAGAACCATAGACAACCATTTCAGCATTTATTTTATTATTATAAATGTCATTCCAAACTTCATATTCTCCAAAGACATCATTTGTCTTTTTTAAGTTATTTGATATAAAAGCATCCAGAGGGTATGCTAGTAATAAAAGAGGCATACATAATAACAGTATAGATCTAATAAATTTTTTCATACTTAAAACTGAAAATAAATAAACTCCTGATCGTTTCTACTAAACCAAAATATCAAGACTATTAGTGTGTAATAAAAAAGGATGCGTATTGGTCTTTTCCACTTAAAGCCAAAGTTTTCGATAGCATATAGATTGCGTCTTCCTGCCCACTCGATACCAATGAACATAATAATAAGAATAAAAAGATCGGTGGGTCTAATTTGAGGGATTGAAAACAGGGAAACGCTAAAAATTCCAGATATATATTCCATCGCATGATCGATACTCTCTGCTCTAAAGAAAACCCAAGCGATGGTGGTTAAAGTAAAAGTGATGAATATGCGGAAGAGTTCATTTAAAGAAGGCCATTTTTTATGAACAGCAACAATATCTATATGACTTCGATTGATATTGGTTAGTAATAAGGGTAGGAAATACAATGCATTTAACCCGCCCCAAACTATAAAAGTCCAATTGGCGCCATGCCAAAAGCCACTCACTAAAAAGATAATAAATACATTTCGTACTTGTTGACTTTTACTACCTCTTGAGCCGCCCAAAGGGATGTAGAGGTAATCTCTAAACCAAGTAGATAATGAGATGTGCCATCGTCGCCAAAATTCTGCTATATCTCTTGAAAAATAGGGAAAAGCAAAGTTTTGCTTTAAGTTACAACCAAACATTCTAGAAGTACCTATAGCAATATCTGAATACCCTGAAAAGTCACCATAAATTTGAAATGCAAAAAATACAGCTCCTAATACTAAAGTACTACCTGAATAATTTTGATGATCATCAAAAATAGTATTGACTATATAGGCACAATTATCTGCAATCACCACTTTTTTGAATAGTCCCCATAATATTTGACGCAATCCATCAACTGCTTTGTGGTAATTAAAATGTCTTTTTTTATAAAACTGAGGTAATAAGTTAGTAGCTCGTTCAATAGGTCCTGCCACCAATTGAGGAAAGAAGCTAACAAAAGCAGCAAATGCAAAAATATCTTTAGTGGGTTCTAATTTTTTACGATATACATCAATACTATAACTTAAGGTCTGGAATGTATAAAAACTAATACCTACGGGTAAAATAATATTTAAAGAGCGAGCAGAAATTGGTGTTCCTAGCCAAGAAAAAGCTTGTATAAAATTGTCTAAAAAGAAATTATAATATTTAAAAAATCCTAAAAATCCTAGATTAACAATAATACTAATCCAAAGAAGTACTTTTCGTTTGTTTAATTTCTTTTCATTGGCTAGCATTCGTCCAATTCCATAATCTACAAGTGTGCTAAATATAATAAGTGATAAGAATCGCCAGTCCCACCATCCATAAAACAAATAACTTGCAGCGACCAAAAAAGCATTTTGTAATTTGAGGTTTTTATTTATAACAAACCAATAGAGCAGAAAAACTATTGGTAAAAAAATGGCAAAATCGATAGAATTAAATAGCATATTACTAGATGTATATTTAATATTATTTAGCTAAAATAAACTAAAAGTAAAAATTTAAGGGTAAAATCAAAACAATTGCAAATAAAAATAAAAATTTCAATCAATATGAATCCAAAGTATATCAAAACACTATGCTGTAAGACTAAGATTCGATTTAGTTTTTGTTATATTGCATTTATTAAATAGTAATTGTCTGGAACTAATTAGATGTGTTTTTCTCACATTTTCTGACATTTATTTAATGATTAAAAATTAAATGAGATACTTTTATGAAAATTAGTATTATTACGCCACATTTTAATGATGTTGAAGGTATTAAGCAGACCTATAATTGTTTATTGAAACAAGATTCAAGTCAATGGGAATGGATTATTGTGGATGATTTTTCAGATAATAACGTAAAAAAATCATTAAAAGAATATTTTCAAAAAGAACAAAGTCAACATGTCAAATTATTTTTTAATACCACAAAAACAAATGGGTCGGTATGCAGGAATATAGGGATAGAGGAAGCTTCTAATAAAAACCTTGTTTTTTTAGATTCAGACGATATTATTTCTGAAGATTTTGTTACCAATAGATTGATTGATGTTGAGGACTTTATCGTTTTTAAAAATACAAATATATTAGATGAAAAAGGGAATAACAAACCAGCATCTAATGTTTCATCTCATTATTTAGATCATTTTTTAAGAGCGAAATTTATTTGGCCTATAACAGCAGTCCTATGGAATAAATCGTTTTTAGTTAGTATCGGAAAGTTTAACTCCGATTTGAAACGCTTGCAAGATATAGAACTATCAATAAGAGCGCTTTTATTAGGAGCCAATTATAAAGTAATTGATAATAAAGTAGATTTTTTTTATTGCGTTTCACCAATAGATACCAAAAAGAGACCTGTAAAGTTAATATGTGATTCCGTTAATTATTTAATTACGGATTTATATAAAAACTATAAATTGGATGTTCATCAAAAAAGTTTGATAAAAGGGTATTATTTTTTATGTGTACGCTATTTTTATAAATCAAAATCAAAAGATAACATTATTCATATAAAGAAAAGTTTGAAACTATTTTATTCAAAAGAATATTTGTCATTATACAGTTATTTAAGAGGTTTGTCTTTTTTGAAATTTTATGAGTTTGGTTTGATTTCAGATGAATTATTTATTAGATTAAATAGGTATTTTTATAAATAATAATTTTGTTGATTGATAAAGTAATGAATACTAAACTAAAAATACTCTATACAATTCCTAATTTTGACACAGCAGGAAGTGGAAAAGTTCTTTATGATCTAGCTAAAAGTCTTAATCCTGAAAAATTTGAAATTTCTATTGCCTGTAAAAATAATAAAGGACTGTTTTTTAAGGAGGTTGAAGCCTTAGATCTCCCAATATATTTTATAGATCCTACTGTCCCATTGAGACCTTATTATAAATTAGCAACAAGAATTAGCCGATTTAAAAACTTTGTGAAAGAGAATAATTTTGACATCGTGCATTCTTGGCATTGGAGTAGTGATTGGACCGAAGTGTTAGGTACTCGTTGGGGAGGAGCTAAATTTGTGTACACTAAAAAAGCAATGACTTGGGGTAATATACATTGGAAAATTAGAAGTTATTTGAGTGATTTTATAATTACTGTTAATGAGGAAATGAAGAATTATTTTCTCTATAAAAAGAATCAAAAATTAATTCCTTTTGGAATAGATTTAAAATATTACAATCCTGAATTATTTTTAAAAAGTAAACAAGAAAATTATTTTAATATTATTACTGTAGCTCATTTGGTTCCAGTTAAAAATGTTGAAGTTATAATAAAAGCATTACATATTTTAAAAAACCCTATGTTACATTTAGATATTTTAGGTGATAGTCAAACAGAATATGGAGCTTTATTAAAGAAAAAAGTAAAAGAATTAAAATTAGAAGACCAAATATCTTTTTTAGGAAAACATAAAGATATACGACCTTTTATATCACAATCTGATTTGTATATTATTTCAAGTAAGAAAGAAGGGATGCCAATAGCATTAGTAGAAGCGATGACTATGGAAGTGCCAGTTTTAGGGTCGAATATTTCAGGAATTAAATTTGTATTAAAGGATTTTCAGAAATTATTATTTGAATCTTCAAATGCTTATGATTTAAGTAAAAAAATTGAAATCTTTTTAAGACAATCTGAGGAAGAAAGAAAAACAATAGGAAAAGAACTTAGAAATTATTGTAGGTCTTATTTTTCATTAGACAATTTTATTCAAGAACACGAAGAGTTATATTTAAAGCTTGTTGAAAAAAACTAAATGGCTAAGATCAAAACAGATATCATCCCTAGTAAAACTACTTTTGTTGGCGAGCGAAAAACAATAAACAAAAAAGCTATTTGTATTTTTGCAGCTACTGGTTTTTTCTTAGATCAGGATACCTATTATAATGAATTACAGGTGTTAAAGCCAGGATTTAATTATGAAATCGATCCTGTAAAGAATGAAGTTGTTTCTGAATCAAGTTATTTTAATTGGCATTACACCCCAATTGAGCGACCTCTGAGTCAAATTGTAAAAGAATTTGGGCATCTTTTTGAAACCATTATAAAAGAGCAAGTTGCAGGAAAAAAAGTAATTGTTCCGTTATCTGGAGGCATAGATAGCAGAACTCAGGCTGTAGCAATGAGTTATCTTAATATCTCAACCCATTCGTATAGTTATGCTTTTGACGGAGGTCATAATGAAACAGATTATGGAAAAAAAATAGCAAACCTATGTGAATTTCCTTTTGAAGAACTTAAGGTGTCAAAAAGTTACCTGTGGGATACTATTGATAGATTAGCTAGAATTAATGAATGCTATTCTGAATTTACACACCCAAGGCAAATGGCTTTTATTGATGAGTATTCTAATTGGGGAGGCGTATTTAGTTTAGGACATTGGGGAGATGTATTGTTTGATGATATGGGTGTTCCAGAGGATTTACCCCTTAATGAACAAGTAAATGTTATTATAAAAAAGATTGTAAAAAAAGGAGGTATGTCATTGACAAAATCTTTATGGAAATCTTGGGAAATTGAAGGAGATTTTGAAAATTATATAATAGAACGTATTAGTCATTTATTGAAAGGTATAAATATTAAAAATAGCGCAAATGCTCAAATTCGTGCTTTTAAGAGTGTTTATTGGGCGCCTCGTTGGACCAGTGTGAATTTGTCAGTATTTGAAGAAGTGCGAGACATCTCATTGCCTTATTATGATAACAGAATGTGTGAGTTTATTTGTTCTGTACCCGAAAAATTTCTTTCAGGAAGACAAATACAGATTGAATATATAAAAATGAGAATGCCAGCAATGGCAAAAATTACTTGGGAAGAACAACGGCCTTTTAATTTATATAATTATCACTTAAATAAAACCCCTTGGAATCTTCCCTATCGTATTATAAACAAGCTAAAAAGAACTATTAATCCTCATCTTTTTGTACAACGAAATTGGGAATTACAATTTTTAGGTAAAGAGAATGAGTTACAACTGAAGAAAAGATTGTTTAATAATAAATTTTCTCAGTGGATTCCTAGCGAAATCACAAAGCAATATTATAAACTTTTTAAAGAAGAGGATGCTGTTTTTTATTCTCATTCTGTAAGTATGCTATTAACATTATCATTGTTTACAGAAATATTTTCAAAAAATAAACAAAAGTAAAATTTTGACTAAAAATATTAAAATAGCTATTTATTCTGGTGTTGTGCCAAGTACTACATTTATTGAAAGGTTGAATACTGGTTTATCAGGTATCGGTTTTCAGATATTACTTTTTGGTAATCGAAGAATTAAAAAATCGTCAAATAAAAACATTCATTATTATACCCATACAAATAAACTTAGTAAGCTCTTTCAATTAATTAAATACAGTGTATTGTTGAGTTTATTTAAATTAAAAGATAAAAAAAAATTAGACCTAATAATTGATGCTTTTGGAAAGAATAAAAGATTATTAAAAGTGAAATATTATCCTGTTTTATATCATTCCCCTGATATTTTTCATATCCAATGGACAAAAAGTATTGAAGACTGGATGTGGGTTAAAGAGTTTGGTATAAAGTTAGTTGTTAGTTTACGAGGAGCACATATCAATTATTCTCCAATTGCAAATAAAAGCTTAGCTAAAATGTATCAGAGGTTATTTCCAGAAATTGATGGCTTTCATGCAGTTCGAAAAGCGATTGTTACAGAAGCATCTAAGTATAGTGACATTTTTAATAAAACTCAAGTTATTTATAGTGGTTTAAATATGGATAAACTATCATTTCAGACAAAAAAAGCTTTTGATAATACTCCTTTAAGAATACTTTCTATTGGGAGAAATCATTGGAAAAAAGGGTATTCATATGCACTAGAAGCTTTAAGTCTATTTAATAATAAAGGAATTGATTTTCATTATACTATTGTCGGGGCAGCTAATGATGAGGAATTACTTTTCCTGAGGTCAGAAATGAGCTTGGAGGAGAATATTACATTTTTGGGGGAATTATCTTTTGAAGGCGTATTAAATTTAATGAATGATGTAGATGTGTTATTGCTTCCTAGTGTGGAAGAAGGAATTGCAAACGTAGTACTTGAGGCAATGGCTCTAGGGACAATTATTGTTTCTACAGATTGTGGTGGAATGAATGAAGTGCTTTTAGATGCTAAAAATGGTTTTATTGTACCCATTAGAAATCCATTTGCTATGGCAGAAGCTTTGCAGAAGGTAGCTCAGTTAACATTAGACGACTACCAAAATATTATAAATGAAGCAAGGAAAACAGTGGAGCAAAATCATGATATTAAGATGACAATTGCCCAAATGGAAGATTTTTATCAAACTATTTTAAATCATTAAGAATGAGGATAGGGTTAGTTCTTTCTTCCACACCAGGGTATTCTGAAACCTTTTTAACTTCAAAAATAAAGGGGCTTCAGGAACAAGGAATAGATGTGGTTTTATTTTCACAACAAATTGATAAAGAATTTAAATTATGTACAGTAATAAAGTCACCAAGAGTATATAAAAGAAAAGTATTTCAAATTTTAGCAATGTTATTCCAGCTTGTTAGATTAATCCCTCATTATGCTACATTAAAGCGATATGTAATATTAGAAAAAAAACATAATACCTCATTTTCAAACATTTTAAAAAAGACATATTTAAATTCTCATATATTGTCTCAACAGCTTGACTGGCTACATTTTGGCTTTGCTACACAAGCTTTAGGTAGTGAAATGGTGGCAAAAGCTATTGGTGCAAAAATGGGAGTGAGTTTTCGAGGGTTTGATATTGCAATTTATCCTTTCAAACACACTGGATGTTACGATTCTTTATGGAAAATGGTTGATAAAGTCCATACTATTTCAGATGATTTACTAAAGAAGGCATATCAATTAGGATTATCTAAAGAAACTTATCATCAGAAAATTACACCTGCAATAGATATTTCTGTATTTCAAGAGAGTAATAAAAAGTTTCATATTCCAGAAACTAAAATACATTTTTTAACTATAACTAGACTTCATTGGAAAAAAGGAATTATACCAATGTTAGAAGCATTGAGTAAATTTAAAGATCAGGGCTATGATTTTATATACAAAATAGTGGGAGAAGGTAAAGAATACGAAAGAATTGCCTTTGCAATTTCACAACTAGGCTTAGATGATAAAGTTTTATTAGTTGGAAAAAAAGAAAGGAAGGAAGTTGTTAAATTATATGAAGAAGCTCATGTATATTTACAATATAGTATTTCTGAAGGATTTTGTAATGCAGTTATAGAAGCTCAATCAATGGGGTTGTTATGTGTTGTTTCTGATGCTGAAGGATTATCGGAAAATGTTGCTAATAATGAAACAGGATGGGTCATTCCTAGATTCCATGTTAAAGAATTAGAGAATAAAATAATTGAAGTAATAAATTTTAAAGAGTCAGAAAAAAAACAAGTATCATTGAATGCTCAAGAAAGAGTACAGAAGTTTTTTACTATTGAACAACAGCAAAAACAATTTGTTGATTTTTATTTAAGATAGGTTAAAATAATAGCCCATAGAGGAGCTTAAAATTGATAAATTGCAAATAATAATATTGAATTTTAGAACTTATTAAATAACATGAATAATTTAAGAATATCGATTTATAACTTATTCTCTCCTAAATTAAAAAAAACATTAGGGAAATCAAGGTTGTTGAAACCATTTCGAGATGTTTTTTTTAGAAGTAAGGGGGGTTATAGGGAAACATTCTGTAAGGTCAAAAGAGCGTATTTGGATTTTTTAGTTGAGTTTACTTTTTGTGGATCTATTCAGGTAACATCTAAAGCGAAACAAAAAGGAATTGAAAACACTATTCTGAGACACTCTATCAATTTATTAAGAAAAAATACAAAAAGAAAAGACAATGACTATATAGTTTTTGATGTAGGCGCAAATTTTGGCTATTTAAGTTTGGTTTGGGCAAATTCTGTGAGTAAACAAGGAAGTGTTTTTTCTTTTGAACCACACCCGTTATTGTTTAAGAGTTTTGTGAAATCTATAAGTGAGAATGATTTAAACGATTGTGTTTTTCCAGAAAAGGTAGCAGTTGGAAATAATTTAGGGGAAATTGAGGTAAATTTATTAACTACAAGCTCTAATGTTTTAAATGACGCTTCAAGTCAAAAAAATACAACAAAGCACATAGTTGAAATGATAACATTAGATAATTATATAGAGCGTAATTCTATGTCAAGGTGTGATTTGTTGAAAATTGATGTTGACGGGATAGAATTAGATATACTTCAAGGAGCTATGACTATGATTAACAAATTAAAACCCATTCTAATAATCGAAACAAATAATGATATTCGTATTATAGAATTTTTAAAAGAATATGATTACAATATTCTGGACATGAAACTTGACTCTTATAAAGAAAATGCAACTCTTCCACATAATATTTTTTGTATTCCTGTTATTAATCAATGATTTTTACATTTCTTAGATACCTTCAACCCACTCATTACTTTGCGTTATTTAACAGTGAAGGGAATTCGGTTTTTCCACTTCCAGATAAGCTTCCCGAAGAAATTAGAATTCAGCTAAATGCAGATAAAAGCTACTCTAGTGCATTAGCTCAAGAGTATGATTTGTCATGGCAAGCTTTACAAAAGGGATATGTTGGATCTGTTGTAACGTATAAAGAATTTAGTAAAATTCCTTTAATAGATGAATATCGATTTGTTAGGAAATATTTTAATTCACTTTGGGCAAGTTATATATTATTATTGCGATTGATTAGCTTTAAAAACCCAATTAAAGAAATTATAGCTTGGAAGAAAACAAATAAAACAAAACGAAGCAACTATCTTAAAATCCCAATTAATTATAATAAATGGGACGATTATAATTCTGGATTAATTAATGAAAATCCAATGGTGACTGTAGTAATTCCTACTCTAAATCGTTATCCATATTTAAAAGATGTATTACTTGATCTAGAAAAGCAAAATTATCTTAATTTTGAAGTAATTGTGATAGATCAATCAGAGCCCTTTGAAGAAGGTTTTTACAATGATTTTAAGTTAAACATAAATCTAATTCACCAAAAAGAAAAAGCATTATGGTTGGCTCGAAATACAGCTATAAAAAAATCGAAAGGAGATTTACTATTATTATTTGACGATGATAGCCGTATAGAATTAGATTGGATAAGAAACCATATAAAATGTATTGATTTTTTTAAAGCAGATATTTCCTCTGGAGTTTCTATTTCGAAAGTTGGAGCAGAAGTCCCAGAAAATTACTCCTTTTTAAGGTTATCTGATCAAATTGATACAGGAAATGTGTTAATTAAAAAAGAAGTATTTAAAGAGATAGGACTGTTTGATCGTCAATTTGAAAAACAACGAATGGGTGATGGGGAATTTGGCTTAAGAGCTCATTTACAAGGTTTTTTAAATATTTCTAATCCCTTTGCAGAACGATTGCATTTAAAAGTAGGGACTGGAGGACTACGACAAATGGGTTCATGGGATGGATTTCGGCCTAAAAAATGGTTCGGCCCTAGACCAGTACCAAGTGTTGTATATCTTTATAGAAATTATTATGGTAAAAAGAGGACAATGTTTTCATTATTAAAAACAATACCACCTTCAATAATGCCTTATAAGTATAAAAAAAACAAAAAAATGTTAGTTTTGGGTATGTTCATATCCATTCTTTTATTACCAATTATTATTATGCAAGTAATGATTTCTTGGCGGGAAGCATCTAAAAAAATAACAAAAGGCGCCTTAATAAGTGAACTCAAATAAAATACTTTTTATCACATCAGAATTCCCGCCACAACCTGGTGGAATTGGAAATCATGCCCTCAACTTAGCTTTGTCGTTTCAAAAAGAAGGGAAACAAGTTACGGTACTTTCAGATATTCGCTCTAAAGATGGAAAACAAGAAAAAGAATTTGATGCACAATTGACTTTTCTTGTAAAACGTATTAAAAGAAGAAAGATAATAGTTTTATCATATTTCAATCGATTTATTAAAGCATTAAAGCTTATTAATAGTGCCGATACGGTATTGGCATCAGGTAAATTTTCTTTGTGGTTGGTTTATTTTCTAAGCCTGTTTTATAAAAAAAAGTACATAGCAATTATTCATGGCTCAGAAGTTTTATTACCCAATAAGTTTCAACGAAATTTTACTAATAAAAGCTTGAAAGTTTTTAAATGTGTTATTGCAGTATCAAACTATACAAAGTCATTAATTGATAATTTATCACTAGAGAATATAGTTGTAATTCCTAATGGTATTAACATGCCTGAACTGAAAACAGAGAATGCATCAAAATGTAACCCCAATACATTACATTTGATAACTGTTGGAAATATTACGCAACGAAAAGGACAACACAATGTGATAAAAACAATACCATTATTGTTAAAAAAATATCCAAATTTAATGTATCACATCGTTGGGCTGCCAACTGAAAAAGAAAAGATTGTAAAATTAGCTAAAGAACTGGAAGTGACCAGTCATATAAAGCTTTATGGAAAAGTAACTGAAAGGGAAAAATGGAAATTATTACTGTCATCTTCTATATTTATCATGTTGAGTGAAGTAACTAATGAGGGTAGTGTAGAGGGATTTGGAATTGCAATTTTAGAAGCGAATTCAATAGGTATTCCTTCTATTGGTTCAAAAAATTGTGGTATTGAAGATGCTATTGATAATGATAAATCTGGTGTTTTAGTTAATGGCCAAAACTCTGAAATGATATTAAAAGCAGTTAACAATATTTGTGATACTTATGAAGTGTATTCAAAAAATGCTAAAAATTGGTCTAAAAATTTTAGCTGGGATAAAATTGTAAAACAATACATAGAAGCTATTGATAAATGAAACGAACATGTTAATTTTTTTATCGTATCATAAACTGATTAATTGCGAACAACATTTGTCCGATTTATCAAATAGTATATACTAATGAAACTAGTAATAATTTCACATACCGAACATTACAAACAAACAGATGGGACCATTGTTGGTTGGGGTTCAACAGTAACTGAAATTAATAATTTAGTTAATGAATTTGATGAAATCACCCATGTAGCGATGTTACACAAAGGGGAAGCTCCTCAAAGTTCATTACCCTATACATCGAATAACATTAAATTTGTTTCGTTACCTGTATTGGGTGGAAATTCATTATTAAGTAAACTGAGGTCAATTTTTTTAGCTCCAAAAGTTATAAGAATTGTTTCAAAAGAAATAAATAAATCTGATGTATTTCAATTACGAACACCTACAGGTATTGGTGTTTTTTTAATCCCTTATTTAACCTTTTTCAAAAAAACCAAAGGATGGTATAAATATGCTGGGAATTGGAATCAAGATAACCCTCCTTTAGGATATCGGTTACAGCGTTGGATGCTAAAAAATCAAAAAAGAAAAGTTACTATTAATGGAAAATGGGAAAACCAGAATAATAATATTTTACCTTTTGAAAATCCGTGCTTAACGGAAAATGATAGAAATATTGGAGAATCTTTTTGTAACCAAAAGCAATTAGAAGATATGATTAACTATTGTTTTATAGGTGGAATAAATAAAAATAAAGGAGTAGATAAAATCATTAACGCTTTTAAAGGTTTGAATAATGAAAGAATAGGAGTGTTGCACATTGTTGGTGATGGCGTATTAAAACCAATTTTAGAGAAAAAAGCAGAAGAGCTATTTATTAAAGTTATTTTTCATGGATCATTACCAAAAAAAGATGTTCAAGCAATTTATAAGCAATCTCACTTTATTCTGTTACCGTCTCTTAGCGAAGGATTTCCTAAAGTAATTGGAGAGGCAATGAATTATGGTTGTATTCCTATAGTTTCAAATATATCTTGTATTGGACAATATGTGAATAATGGATATAATGGGTTTTTATTGGAATCAATAACTATTGAAGAACTAAAAAATGAAATTAGAAAAAGCTTGACCCTTACTGTTAAGGAGTTTAAAACCTATATTTCTAATAATTATGATTTAGCAAATAAATTTACATATGATTATTATTTAGATAGAATTAAAAACATACTGAAAAACGATTAAAAAGAGATTAAAAAATAAAGACCAGATTTTTATTGCCATTCTATTTCATATAGGATTAGGGATAGTTGCTTTTATGTTTAGACCTTTAATGAAAGTTTATCTGGCTGCTATTGTACCTTATTTTCTATGGAGAATAATAAAAGCTAACCCTTCAAATAAAGTTAAAGAAGTTTTAATTGCATCTGCCTATCTAGCAGGTGCAGAAGTTTTTTTTAGAATGACCAAAGCCTATTTTCTATATGAAACAGGCAAATATTTTATAATTATTTTTATAGTTGTTGGATTATATTATGATGGTTTTAAAAGAAAAGCCTACCCATATGCAATATTTCTGTTATTGTTATTTCCTGCTATTTTTGTCTCTTATCAAAATATTAGTTATGATGCTAATTTTAGAAAAGCAGTTTTATTTAATTTAAGCGGACCAATGGCATTATTTTTTGTGGCAATTTATACTTATGGAAAAACACTAACCTATAAAGATTTTTTAACGGTATTAAATTTCATCGTGTTTCCTATTATTTCTATGACGGTATATATTGTTTTATACAACCCGGATTTAAGAGGTGTAATTACTGGAACAGCAGCAAATGCAGCAGCCTCAGGTGGTTTTGGACCTAATCAAGTAGCAACAGCTTTAGGTTTGGGAATATTTATTTTGTTTTCTAGATTATTTGTGCCCTATAAAAATAAAGCAGCTCATTTTTTAATGATGTTTTTTCTAGCAGCAATGACTTATAGAGGTATCCTAACTTTTTCAAGAGGAGGTATTCTTACAGCAATTATAATGAGTATAGCTTTTTTGGTTTTGTTTTTTTTGGTTACTAATTTAAAATCGAAGATGTTTTCTGTGATTAAAGTATTTGGTATACTTGGAGTCATTTCTTTTATTTGGGTATTAAGTTTAGCACAAACAGGAGGACTTATTGAAAATAGATATACGAATAAAAATGCTAGAGGAATAGAAAAAGAAGACATAACCACAGGAAGAGTAGATATTGCTTTAACAGAAATGGATGCTTTTTTTAAACACCCGTTTTTTGGTGTAGGAATTGGTCAAATGAAATTTATTAGATTAGATGTTTCGGGTATAAAAGCAGCTAGTCATAATGAAGTCTCTAGAATGTTGTCTGAACACGGTCTGTTTGGGATAATTGCATTATTAATATTAATTATTACACCAATAATAAACAATCCTTTAGGAGTTAAAAATATTTATTCTTATCCATTATTACTATTTTGGTTCCTCACTATTAATCACTCCGCTATGCGTATCGCTGCACCAGCATTTATATATGGATTAAGTTTAATTACTATCACTCGTGAAAAAAAGACTCCTCTACATAGGTAATCAACTCTCAAAAGAGGGAAGTACTGTAACTTCAATTGAAACTTTAGGTAATCTATTAATTTCTGCAGGGTATATTGTAAAGACAGCTTCGAGCATTAAAAGTAAACCATTAAGAATGTTTGATATGCTCTGGCAAACGTTTATAAACAGAAATAATGTGGATGTAGTATTAATAGATACCTATAGTACTCAAAATTTTCAGTATGCCGTTGGAGTTACTAAAGTTTGTAGATTCTTTAAATTACCCTATATCCCTATTTTAAGAGGCGGAAACCTTCCAGATAGAATAAAGAAAAGCCCTAAATTATCAAAAAAACTATTTAAAGGAGCTAAAACCAACATTGCACCTTCCAACTATTTATTAGAAGCATTTAAAAAAGAAGGATATAACAATCTTACTTATATCCCCAATACTATTGAAATGAAAAAATATCATTTTGAGCTTCGAAAAAATATCAAGCCCAAATTATTATGGGTACGCTCTTTTGCAGAATTATACAATCCACTGTTAGCTATTGAAATAATTTAATCATTAGTAAAAAAGAATATTGATGTAGCACTTTGTATGGTAGGTCCAGAAAAAGATGGTTCTATGGAAAAATGTCAACAATTAGCTAAACAAAAAAACTTGCCCATTACTTTTACTGATTTGCTTAAAAAAGAAGCTTGGATTACACTTTCTAAAGAATATGACCTTTTTATAAATACTACCAATTTTGATAACACACCCATAAGTGTTATAGAAGCAATGGCTTTGGGATTACCAGTAATTTCAACCAACGTGGGTGGGCTTCCTTATTTAATAGAAAATAACGAAACGGGTATTTTAGTTCCTCCAAACAATGTGGATGTGTTTGTGGAGGCAATTACTCAGTTACTTTCTAACTCAGAAAAGACAGAACAGCTTTCTAAAAATGCCAGAATTGCTGTTGAGCTGTTTGATTGGGAGGTTGTTAAGGGGGAGTGGGGGAAGGTGATTAGTGAGTAGTTTGTAGTGAATAGTGAGAAGTGAATAGTGATTAGTGAATGGTTAGTGGTTTGTAGTTTGTAGTGAAAAGTGAGAAGTGAATAGTGAG